>JAXDLD010000525.1:0-4057 GCA_034666805.1 Acidobacteriota bacterium | reverse complement strand
CGGCCGGCGGTCTGCCGGGATGTGGAAGGCTGCCGCCCCCTCCCGGCCCCCGGCACCCTCCCACAACCCTTGGAAAACGCTTCGCGTTTTCCACAGCCCACCGGCCCCGGCGGCGGGGGGGAGAGAGGGAGTTTAGGTCACCAGTAGGAGGAAACGCTAAACTGTCCACCGAAACGGGGTAGCTCCAGATCGAGCTCTGCCGGAAGCGCCTGCGCCTGTTCACCGAGGCATAAGGGGAACCGATATGGATCCAGATCGCAAGGAACGCCTTGAGGCCGCCGGCTTCAAGTTCGGCACGGTGGGTGAGCTGTTCGGGCTGACAGCGGCCGAGGAAGAGCTGGTCGAGTTGAAGGTCGCCCTGGCGGAGGCCATTCGCGAGCGACGCGAAGAGCACTCGCTCAGTCAGGCGGATCTCGCCCGCTTGATCGGTACCGGGCAGGCCCGAGTCTCGAAGCTGGAGAGGAGCTCCGAGGCGACGTCGCTCGACACGCTCTTCCGCTGCATGCTGGCGCTGGGCGCGACTCGGCAGGATCTCGCCGAGGCCATTCTGCACACGACTCCACCGAAGCATCCGACCGGGAAGGGGCGAGCCGCGGCCAAGGCGACGACGCCGGGGCGGAAGTCACGGGCGGCGTAGCCGCCCTACCCCGCCAACCGCCGATACAGCTCCACATACTCCTTCCCCTGCACGTCCCAGGAGAAGTTCCGCGCCATCCCGTTCTGCATCAGCCTCCTCCAGCCCTCGCGGTCCTCGTAGGCGACCAGGGCGTTGTGGAGGGCCCAGGAGAACGCTCCGGGATCGAGGCTGTCGAAGAGGAAGCCGGTGCCGTGGCCGTGCCAGTCCCAGGGCTCGACCGTGTCGGCGAGGCCGCCGGTCCGGCGCACCACGGGCGGGGTGCCGTAGCGCAGGCTGTACATCTGGTTGAGGCCGCAGGGCTCGAAGCGCGAGGGCATGAGGAAGAGGTCGGCCCCGGCCTCGATCCAGTGCGCCAGCGGCTCGTTGTAGCCGCGGTAGAACGACGCCTTGCCGGGGAACCGCCGGGCAAGCTCCTCAAAGAACCCCTCGTAGCGCTCCTCCCCGCTCCCCAGGACGACCAGGCGGACGTCGAGGTGCGCGAGGAGGTTGGGGAGGACCGGGAAGCAGAGGTCGAAACCTTTCTGGGAGGTCAGGCGCGAGACGATCCCTAAGACCGGCGCATTCGTCTCCGGCTCCAGGCCCACCCCGGAGAGGAGCGCCCGCTTCATCTCGGCTTTGCCCCCGAGGTCCGCCGCCGAGTAGTGGTGCGGCAGGTGGCGGTCGGTCGCCGGGTCCCAGTCGTCGTAGTCGACCCCGTTGACGATCCCGATCACCCCGCGGGCGCGGAGCAGCCGGTCGACCCCGAAACCCTGCTCCGGGGTCTGGATCTCGCGGGCGAAGGTGCGGCTGACCGCGGTGACGGCGTCGGCGTGGAGGAGGCCGGTGCGCAGGAAGTTGAATTCCCCCCGGCCGAGGCTCTCCCCCTCCAGCCAGTGGGTGTAGGGGGCGAGGTCGAGCTCCCCCACGACCGAACGGTCGACCACCCCCTGGAAGGCCACGTTGTGGAGGGTGAGCACCGAGCGGGTGCCGGCGAAGAGCCGGTCCCAGCTGTAGAGGCTCTTGACGAACAGGGGGCCGAGCGCGGTGTGCCAGTCGTGGCAGTGGAGGACGTCCGGCGCCCAGCCCATCCGCTCCGCGCATTCGAGAGCCGCCCGGCTGAGGAAGGCGAAGCGCAGCCAGTCGGCCCAGTCCCCGAGGTAGATCCCGGGCGGGCGGTAGAGATCCGGGCAGTCGATGAAGTAGACGTCAACCGCGCTCCCCGGCAGCTTGGCGGTGCGGGCGGTGAAGGTGAATTGCCGGGCGCCGATCGCGAGCGGCACGTCGCGGATGAAGTCGACCGGCACGTACTTTTCGGGCGCGGCCGCGAGCTGGCTGTACCAGGGGAGAAAAATCCGGACGTCGTGCCCCGCCCGGCCGAGGAAGCGGGAGAGGCCGGCCACCACGTCGCCCAGGCCGCCGGTCTTGGCGAACGGGGTGACCTCGGCGGCCACCTGGCAGACCCGGAGGGACCGCACCGCCTAGATCACCGTCCCGGGCGGGAGGACGGCGTTCTTGGGGATGACGATGATCCCCTCCCGGATGGCGTAGTTTTCGGCGTCGGCGTTCTGGACCCCGGCGGCGTTGACCAGCTTGCAGCCGTCGCCAATGCGGGCGTTGAAATCGAGGATCGAGTTGCGGATCTCGCAGTCCCGGCCGATCCCCAGGGCGACCTCCTGGCCCTCCGGCGGGCTGTTCTCCCAGGCGTTGGCGCCCATGATCACCGAGCGCTCGACGATCGAGCCGGCGCGGACCACGGCGCGGATGCCGATGATCGAGTCGGTTACCCGCTGGCCCGACAGGATGCTCCCCTCGGAGAGGATCGAGTACTGGACGAAGCACTCGTTGACCTTGGTCCCGGGGAGGAAGCGGGGATGGGTGTAGATCCGGAAGTTCGGGTCGTAGAGGTTGATCGGCGGCAGGGGGAGGGTCAGGTCGAGGTTGGCCTGGTGGAAGCTCGGGATGGTGCCGATGTCGGTCCAGTAACCCTCGTAGGGATAGGCGTAGACCCGGTAGTCGGCGAGCGCCTGGGGGATGACCTCGCGGCCGAAGTCGATCGTCGAGCTGCCGATCAGGAGCTCCGAGAGCACCTCGGGTCGGAAGATGTAGATCCCCATGCTGGCGAGGAGCGACCCCTGCGGAGCGGGGAAGCCGAGGGCGGCCTGGGTCTGGTCGTCGAGTGCCAGGGCGTCGAGCTGCGCCGCCTCCTTGGGCTTCTCGACGAACTCGACCACCCGGCCCGAGGCGTCGAGCCGGAGGATGCCGAAGGCCGGGGCCTCCTCGCGGGTGACCGGCTTGACCGCGATCGTCAGGTCGGCCTGCCTCTGGCGGTGGGTGCGCACGAACTGGCTGATGTCCATCAAGTAGAGCTGATCGCCGGAGAGGATCAGCACCTCGGGCGGGTTCTGCTCGATGAGCCGGGGGAGGGTCTGGCGCACGGCGTCGGCCGTCCCCTGGTACCAGTCGCGGCGCTCGGTCGTCAGCTCGGCGGCCAGGATGTTGACGAAGCCGGAAGAGAAGGCGTCGAAGCGGTAGGTCTGGGCGATGTGGCGATGGAGGCTCGCGCTGTTGAACTGGGTGATGACGAAGATGCGGTCGATACCGCCCTGCAGGCTGTTGCTGATGGGGATGTCGATCAGCCGGAACTTGCCGCCCACCGGCACCGCCGGCTTCGCCCGGTCGCGGGTCAGGGGCCACAGCCGGCTGCCCTGTCCTCCCCCTAGAATGGCTGTGACGACCTTCTCCACGACCACCTCCCCCTCGTAGAGGCGTATCTTAGCAGCCTTCCCGGAACGGCTTTCAGCGGAGCGGCCAGAAGAACGGCGCCATGATCATGAGCACGACGAGGAGCAGCAGCGAGAGCGGGGTGCCGACGACCAGGAAGTCGCGGAAACGGTACTTGCCGGGGCCGTAGACGAGGAGGCAGGAGGGCTCGAACGGGGTGATGTAGGAGAGCGAGGCCGCCAGGGTGACGACGACGGCGAAGGTGCGCGGGTCGACATGGAGCTGGCGGGCGGCGGTGATCGCCACCGGCAGCACCACCAGGGCGGCGGCGGCGTTCGACATCGGCTGGGTGAGGATCATGGTGAGGATGGCGAAGCCGACCAGGATATAGGGCACTCCGAGCGGCGTCCCCCAGGTCACGATGAGCTTCGCTAAGTAGGCGGCGGTGCCGGAGGTCTGCATCACGGTGCCGAAGGCGGTCATCCCGGCGATCAGGATGAGGAGCCGCCAGTGGATCGACTTGTACGCCTCCTCGGGGGAGATCAGCTTGCACACCACCGTCGCCAGGGCGCCCAGGAGCAGCGCGATCGGCAGCGACACCCAGCCGGTGCCGGAGGCCGCCACGGCGAGGGCGAAGATGCCGATCGCGAGGAGACGCTGGCGCGGATGGCCGGGGTGGTGCGCCGTCTCCTCCAGCACCCAGAGGTCGACGGCGCCGTC
>JAXDLD010000524.1:0-10450 GCA_034666805.1 Acidobacteriota bacterium | reverse complement strand
TGCAGACTGCATATCGAAGTGGAATAGACCTTGCTGCAATTCCACCTCTACGCGGTCAGGCACTGCAGCCTGCCTCGTTTCCGCCAGGAGGTTCTATGCGCAAGAGCACTCTATGGATCGCGATCGTCCTCTGCATGGGCATGGGGGTGAAGTCCGAAGCCGAGCCGGCGCCGGCCGGAAGGCTGTGCAGCGCGACGACGGCCCAGACCGCCCTCCCCGCCTTCCTTGCCGGCCTGCCGCCAGCGCAGCCCGCCGGCAGCGGGGGACGGGGCGGCTCGCTCCAGGCGACCTGCACCTCCACCAATGCCTGTGCCAATGGCAGCCCGCTGACGTGTACGGGCGCCACCTGCTCAGCGAACGCCTACTCGGTCCAGTGCGACGGGGTGACGCAGACCTGCCCGGTCGTCTGCACCGAAGTCTGCTCCGCCTGTGGAGAGAAATCCTGCCAGGGATATTCCAGTTGCGACGACGGCGTGAACTGGATCCAGTGCGACTCCCATCGCTATACCTGTCTTCGACCCTCCCAATGCCTCTGATCGATCGGTAGCGAGGAAACCGGAGAGGCCGGCGGACACCGGCCTCTCCGGATGATCGATCGCCTCGCTGATAGCGACCGCGACGAGCAGTGACAATTTTGATGATTGATGTGGAATAGAACTTGCTACGTCCAACCCCAGGCGGGGCAATGATTCCCCAGGGTTTTCGAACGGACGGAGGTCGGGTATGAACATCAAGGTCCCACAGCGCAGGAATCTGTCCTGGTTTCACATCCTCGTAGTGAGCGCTCTGCTTTTCGCCGGGGTGACCGGCAGCGCGCACGCCCTCGGCAACACCTTCTTCGACGGGATGGACACGTACGACACCAGCCGCTGGCAGAAGTCGAACGGCTGGACCAACGGCGGGGTCTTCAATTGCGGCTGGCGCGCGGATCACATCGATTTTGCGAGCGGCGTCATGAGCCTGACGCTCGACAATGCCACCTGCACCGCCGGATGTTCAGGGAAGCCCTACGCCTCCGGCGAGTACCGGACCCTGGACGTCTACGGCTATGGCAAGTTCGAGACCCGGATGAAAGCCGCCAAGGCTTCGGGGATCGTCAGTTCGTTCTTCATCTACAACCAGACCCCTTGGCATGAGATCGACGTCGAGATCCTGGGCAAGGACACGACGAAGATGCAGACCAACTACTTCACCGACGGCGTCGGCGGCCATGAGACACTGATCAATCTCGGCTTCGACGCCTCCTTGAACTACCACAACTATGCCATCGTCTGGTCCGCGGGCTCGATCCAATGGCTCGTCGACGACGTCGTCGTCCACACCGAGAACGGGAGCCGCGGCACGCTCCCCTCGATCCCCGGGAAAATCATGGCCAATCTCTGGCCCGGCACCGGCGTCGATAGCTGGCTCGGCCCCTTCAGCTACTCCGGCCCCCTGTACGCCGACTACGACTGGATCCAGTACTTCAAGCATTGAGCCTTCCGGCGCGCCCTTCTCCTCCCGGGCGCGCCGAGGATCTCCTCCCCCAGTCTCCGAAGGGACTCCTAGCGGGCCCCGGCCTCCTTCTTGATGGTCTCACTCAACGCGTCGGTCATGGGGTCCCGGTGCGGGATCTCGGCCTTCTTGTCGTTCAACCCGTCTCGATACTCCTGCCGGATGTCGATGGGAGGCTTGCCGAAATTCTCCGCCGAGAGCGCCTTGTTCCTGTACTGGTTCACCAGGTCGCCGGTGCCGACGAGGAGCCGGGGAGCCTCCCCTTTCCGCTCCGAGATCTCGATCGTCGGCTTGAAGGAGTCAGCGTAAAAATAGTTCGCCTCGGCGGCGAGAATTCCGAAGTGCCCGGCGCTCATCCCGTTTGCCTGCTTGGGATCATCGATGGCATTGGGCGATCCCCATTTCTCCAGGACGTTGTTGAACGCATGGACGAAGGTCTGGTTCGAGCTTCGCGGGGAGCGGCGGCGAACGTGGTCGAAGAAATTGCGGCACACGGTCGCGTACGCATTCGTCTCTTGATCGACGTCCTTCGGATTGTTTTTCGAGCCGGCGCCGTGAATCCCGAGCGAGCCGTGGTTCACGGTGGTGTCGTCGTCCTTGGAGTTCTCGTTGCCACCCGGATCGTTGTCATGGAAATGGCAGTAGGAGACCGTGAGGAGAAGCGGCGGCGCGCCTTTGAGGTCCTTGGTGTTCGCCGTCACGCTGAGATCGAAGAAGGCTTCGAAGAAGCAGTGATCGATCCAGAACCCCTTCTTTCCGCGCCCCTGGGTGCCGTCGATGCTGATCGCGTCCCGCGGCGGATTTTTCCTGTTCGGCCGGCTCTCCCCGGGCTCGAACCGCAGGTCCTGGAGCAGGATGTTGTCGGCCTTCCGGCAGTCGAAGACCAGGTGGTTATGGGTGATGACGGCGCCGCCTACCGCCCGGATGGTGAGGTTCTGGGCGCGGACGACCAGATCCTTCTTGTTGGCAGAGATGTGGGTCTGGATCACGATCTCCATCTGGCTACCCGCCTTGGCTTCGTTGGCCTTCTGGATGGCGGCGGCCAGGGTACCGGGACCCTCGTTGCCCCCTTTCGTCACCTCGATCGGCGGCTCGGGCTTCTTGCCGCCGCCGGTCACGTTCATGCCGAACCCAATCGCACTCATGGCGCTGTCTCCTTGTCGGTCCCGCGTTCCCGCAGGTTGCCGCTCTGGACGGAAATGGTTCATCATCGTACCGCGCCCTGCGGCCCTTGCCAAGACGGCCCTGAAATGCTTCCAGGCTCACATACACTCTGGAGAGGACCCACTTAAACTCCCCTGGAGACCCAGAATGCCCGGACTCCGACCGTCTCTCCACCCCTGGCTCTTCGCCACCCTCCTGTGCGCCGCCCTGGCCGCGCCTTTGGCCGCCGCTTCCGACCCGACCTACGCCGCGCTCCGGGCCGCGCGGCCGGATGGGCGGAAGATCGCGGTCTCGAACGTTACCCTGGAGCGCCCTCCCTTCCGCTTCCAGCTCGAGAGCGGCACCGTCCACCTCCTGGCGCCGGTCGACGGGCGCACGGTCGGCGCCGTCTTCGTGGGGCACGGGAGCTACCGGCTGATTCCGGCGACCCCCGCCGAGCGGCGCCAGCTCGCCATGTCTTCCGGGGCGGGGGAGGGCTTCGAGGTGCTCTCCGACAACTTCGACAGCCTCGTCCTCTACTTCCTGGATGACACCGACGCCGAGCTCGAGCTCAAGAGCCCCGTCACCCCCGGTGCCCCGGACCCCCAGGCGATCAAGGTCTACGAGGGCTGGCTCAAGCGGCAGCGCAAGGACTTCCGGACCAACTTCCACCTCCGGGTCCTCCAGGACATCGAGAACTCGCCCGGGGTCTCGACCGGGCTCTTCCTGGCCCTGATCGAAGGGCGGAAGGTGCCGCCGGCGCTGGCGGCGGTCGATCCCAGCGGCGCCGAGACGCTCCGGCTCGGGGGGCGGATGGGCGGGGAGGACACCCTCCTCTTCGTCGCCGACCCCAACCGGGGCGGGCTCTGGTACCTCTGCGACCGGCCGGCGGAGGTGGCGAGCCACCGCGCCCACCCGGAGAAGCGCGTTGCCGATGCCCTCGACTACCACATCGAGACGAGCGTCGAAAAGGGGGACGACCTCGCCGGCACGGCGGTCGTCCATTTCAAGACCCTGGCCCAGGGCCTCCGAGTCCTCCCCGTCCACCTGCTCCCCCGCCTCCGCATCGGCGAGGCCTCTTATACCGTCCTCGGCGCGGCCGCGCCGGCGGCGGGGTCGGCCGTGCCGGCGGCGGGATCGGCCGAGCCGGCCTGGCAGCCGGCGGCCTGGGTGCAGGAGGACCGCGACGAGGACGGCGACGCGGCGGTCGTCTTCCCCCAGCCGCTCGCCCGTGGCAGCGAGGTCCGCCTCCGCCTCGCCTACCGCGGCGACAAGATGCTGAAGGACGTGGGGGACAAGAACTTCGTCGTCGGAGCGCGCGAGAGCTGGTACCCGAACCTCGGGGTCTTCTCCGATCCGGCGAGCTTCGAGCTCGTCTACCGGGTGCCCGCGGGCAACGAGGTGATCTCGGTGGGCCGCAAGGTCGGCGAGAAGACGGAAGGGAACCGGGTGGTCTCGACCTGGAAGACCGAGAGCCCGGTGCAGGTGGCCGGCTTCAACTACGGCAAGTTCAAGAAAACCGAGCAGCAGGACCCTACGAGCAAGCTCCAAGTCGCGGTCTTCACCAACCCCGGGACCCCGGACGTCGTGCGCGAGATCAACTCCATGCTGGGCGGTGGGGGAGGGGGGGCGGTCGGCATCGATACGGAGACCGGGCAGACGTGGGGCGGCTCCGGGAGCGCCGGCATCGGCAAGGTCAACACCACCCGCCTGGCCGAGGGAGCGATGGCCGACGGCTTGAACTCGGCCCGCCTCTTCACCGCCTGGTTCGGCCCCTTGCCGGCGACCACGGTCGCCATCACCCAGCAGTCCGACTGGTTCTTCGGGCAGTCGTGGCCGTCCCTCATCTTCCTCCCCTATCTCGCCTTCCTCGACGGCACCCAGCGCCAGCGCCTGGGGCTCAACCGGGCCAAGGACTTCGTCGACCAGGTGGGCTATCACGAGTTCGCGCACCAGTGGTGGGGTCACCTGGTGGGCGCCGCCAGTTATCGCGATGTCTGGCTGGAAGAAGGGTTCGCCGAGTTCTCGGCCGCCCTGGCCGTGCAGCACACCCGGGGGTGGGGGGAGTACGGAAGGTTCTGGAACGAGGCCCGCAAGCGGATCGTCGACAAATATCCCGGCAACTCCATGCCGAATTATCAGGCGGGGCCGATCACCCAGGGCTACCGGCTCTACACCGATCGCACACCCTCCGCACCGCAGGCGATGATCTATTCCAAGGGGGCGTACGTCCTCCACATGCTGCGCATGCTGATGCGGGAGGGCAATTCGCCCGCCGCCGACGACCGCTTCATCGCCATGATGAAGGACTTCACCGCCACCTACGGCGGCCGGTTCGCCACCACCGCCGACTTCAAGCGGATCGTCGAAAAGCACATGGTGCCGGCGCTCAACGCCACCGGCGACGGCAAGCTGGACTGGTTCTTCGATCAATGGGTCTACGGCACCGAGATCCCGCGCCTGACCGCCGACCTCTCGATCGCTCCCGAGGGGGAGAGCTGGCACATCACGGGAAAGATCACCCAGCAGGGGGTCTCCCCGAGCTTCCGCGCCCTGGTCCCCCTCTACGTCGAGTTCGACAAGGGGGAAAGGGCCCGCGTCGCCATGCTCCCCATCCTGGGCGAGACGACCAAGCCCGTCGACGTCACTCTGAAGCTCCCGAAGAGGCCGAAGAAGGCGCTCGTCAACGCTTTGGGGGAGGTGCTGGCGCGGGAGTGAGGGGGGGACGCCTTCAGGCCGGCTTCGTCACCGGCTCTCCCATCACCCGCTGGAGCACCGCCTCCAGCTCCTGGAGGCTCACCGGCTTGGTCAGGTGGGCGAGGAAGCCGGCCTCCCGGCTCTGCCGCATGTCCTCCTCCATGCCGTAGCCGGAGAGGCAGATGGCCTTCACCTCGGGCCCGCAGCGGGCGCGGATGTCGCGGATCAGGTCGAGCCCGCTGCCGTCGGGGAGGCCGATGTCGCTGATCACGAGGTCGAACGGGCAGCCGCTCTCAGCGCCGCCCCCGCCGCCCCCGCCGCCCCCGCCGACCGCCGCCAAGGCCGTGGTCACCGACTCGGCGGTCTCGATGTCGTGGCCGTAGAGCCGCAGGAGCTCGGCGATCGCCTCCCGGGTGTCCGCATGGTCTTCGACCAGGAGGATGCGGAGCCCGCTCCCCGGGCGCGCGTCCGCGCCGGCGGCGGGGGCGCGGACGGGGCGGACCCCCTGGGGCGCCGCGTCGAGAGAGAGGGTGAAGATCGCGCCCTGGTCCCGGCCGGCGCTGGAGGCGGTGATCGTGCCGCCGTGGAGGTCGACCAGAGCCTTGCTGATGGCGAGGCCCAGCCCCAGCCCGCCGAAGAGGCGGGTGACGTCTTTCCCCCCCTGCTCGAAGGCGTCGAAGATCTGCGGCAGGACCTCGGGGTCGATCCCCACCCCGCTGTCGGCGATCTTGATCCGCACCGTGCCGTCGGGGCCGTCCTCGGTGCGGACCTGGACCTGGCCGCCTTCGGAGTTGAACTTGACGGCATTCTTCATCAGGTTCCAGAGCACCTGCTGCAGGCGCGCCGGATCGGCGAGGACGACGTGGCGGCGGGCGGCGAGCTCGGTCGTCACCCGGATCTTCTTGGCGAGGAGGTCCCGGCCGCAGATGTCCAGGACCTGCTCCAGACACTCGTGGACGTCGACGGGCGCGAAGTGCAGGTCGAGCTTGCCGCGGGCGATCCGGGTCAGGTCGAGGAGGTCGTCGATCAGGCGGGCCTCGAGCTCCACGTTCCGGCGGATCATGGCGAGCGGATCGCGCAGCTCCTCCGGCAGGCCGGGCCGGCGCTCGAGGATCTGCACGGTGGTCAGCACGGGAGTCAAAGGCGTCCGCAGCTCGTGGGAGAGGACCGCCAGGAAGTGGTCCTTGGCCCGGTTGGCCAGCTCGAGCTTCTCGGCCAGCTCGCGGAAGCGGCGTTCGCTCGCGGAGAGCTCCGCCGTCCGCTCCGCGACCCGGCGCTCGAGGTCCTCGTTGGCCTGGCGCAGCGCCTCCTCGGACAGGGCGAGCCGCCGCTCGGCAAAAACCAGCTTGAGCACTCGGGTGACGGCGTGCGGCAGGTAGTCGAGGTAGTCCCCGACCTTGGGCACGACGTCGCGGATGCCGGTGCGGAGCGCCTCGATGACCCGGTTCTCGTCGGCGAAGCCGGTGACCAGGATGGCGGGGAGGTCGGGCCAGTCGCCGCGGAGCTGGCGGTAGAGGTCGAGCCCGGTGCTCGTCTCCGCCAGCCGGTAGTCGAGGATGACGAGGTCGAAGTGGTCCTGGCGCACCCGGGCGAGCGCCTCCTCCGGGGTCGACACCGCCTCCGCCACGTGGCCGGCGCGCTCCAGCGCCCGGCGCTCCAGGAGGGCGATGCCGGCGTCGTCCTCGACGATCAGGACGCGCGCTCCGTCCGTGCCGGTCACGATGCGGCCGGCACCCGCGGCGGCACCTTGACCACCTGGAGGAAGAACCCCAGCCGCTTCACCGCCTCGATGAACTGCTCGTACTCGACCGGCTTGGTGACGTAGACGTTGCAGCCCAGCTGGTAGCAGCGCTCGATCTCCCGCGGGTCGTCGGTCGTCGTCAGCATGACGACGGGGAGGGTCGCCGTCCGCGAATCGCCCTTCAACCGGCGGAGGACCTCGATACCGTCCACCCGCGGCATCTTGATGTCCAAGAGGAGGATGCAGGAGTCGCAGGCCTCGTCCTGGCCCGGGCCGAGGAAGTAGTCGAGGGCCTCCTGGCCGTCCTTGACCCGGACGAACCCGTTGTCGAGGCCGGCCCGCCTAAGGTTGCGCTCGACGAGCGTCGCGTGCCCGTCGTCGTCCTCGGCCAGGATGATCGTCACCCCATCATTATTCATGATCTCTCCTCACCGGGCGTCATTTTATCCCCTTCTCCGCCTCTCCAGCGGGCAGGGTGAGGAAGAAGGTGGTCCCCTCCCCCTCCCGGGACTCGGCCCAGATCTCGCCGGAGTGGCGCAGGACGACCCGGCGGACGAGCGCGAGACCGATGCCCTCGCCCGGGGCGACGTCGCCGTGCAGGCGCTGAAAGGCCATGAACAGCTTTCCCAGATAGGGTTCGGGGATGCCCAGGCCGTTGTCCTTCACCCAGTAGGTGGAGGAGACGGAAGAGGCAGCGGGGCGCGCCCCGACCTCGATCTCGCCGGGCCGGGCGGGATCCAGGTAGTTGACGGCGTTCGCGAGCAGGTTGCCGAAGACCTGCTCGACCGCGGTGGGGTCCCCCCAGGCCGGGGGCAGCTCGGAGACGGTGACCCGCGCCCCCTTCTGGGCGATCGTCCCCCGCATGGCGTCGACGACCCGGCGGACGACGGCGTCGACGTCCACCCTCTGCCACTGGTACTCCACCCGGCCGGCGCGCGACAGGCGGAGCAGGGCGTCGATGATGTTGCTCGCGCGGGAGACCGCGGTCTGGATGAAGCGGAGCGACTCCTGCATGTCGCCGTCGATCGCTTGCAGCCGGGGGTGGACCGCCGCGGGGAGCTCGGCCTGGCCGAGGGCGTGCCGGAGGTCCAGGCACGAGCGTTCGAGCTCGCGGCTGAACCCCTGCAGGTTGACGAGCGGCGAGCGGAGGTCGTGCGAGACGCTGTAGACGAAGGTCTCGATCTCCTGGCTCTTCGCGCGGAGCTCCTCGTTGGCATGCGCCAGCTCCGCGGCCCGGCGCTCGATCTCGGCCTGGTAGAGCCGCTCGGCCGCCGCCGCCTCGGCCAGCCGGAAGGCGGTCTGGTGGAAGGTGGCGTCGAGCTCCGCGATCTCGTCCCCGCCGCCTAAGAGGGCGGCCAGGGGGGCGTTCTCCGCCAGCCGCCGGGCGTTGGCGGTGACCACTTCGAGCCGGGAGCTGATGCCGCGGCTGAAGAGCCAGGCCATCCCGAAAGCGGTCACGGCCGCCGCGGCGGCGGCGGTGAAGAGCAGCCGGCGCTGCTGGCGGCGGGTGCGGGCGAGGAGGTCGAGGCGCTCGCGGCCGAGCCGCTGCTCCTCGGCCAGGAAGGCGGTGATCTTCGCCTGGGCGTCCTTGAGCAGCCGCTCGCCTTGGAGGCTGCGGATGCGCTCCCCCGCCTCGCTTGCCCGTCCCGCGCGCACGAGCCTTTCGAGCTCGGCGACCCACGAAGCCAGCCCCGCGGCGTTGACGCCGAGCGCCTCGACCCGGTGGAGCTGGATCGGGTTGTCGCGGACCAGGCGGTGGAGCTCGGCGATGGGGTCCGGCAGGTCGGCCGGCTTGGCCGCGAAGACCGGGTTGCCGGTGATGACCAGCCCCCGCACCCGGTTGCTCTCCTCGACCAGGTGCCGCAGGGCGGACTCCGCCTGGCCGATCACCAGCTGGGTATGGAGGGCCCAGTTCTCGGCCTCCACGCTCGCCCGCTCGTTCGCCAGCAGGATGGCGAGGAAGATGCCCTGGAAGACGAGGGGCACCGCGATCAGCAGCAGGCCCTTCTTGAAGATGCTGTTCATCGGCGAGGGGGAGATCCTATCAAAGGGTACGACCGGATAGACTCCGCGGAATGAACGCGGATAGAGCGGTCGAAGAAGCGGTACGAGATCTCCTGCGCTCGCGTTCCCCGCTCGCGCGGCGCCTCGCCGAGCTGCCGGACGACCTGCGGCTCGGCCCGGGTGGCCTGGGGCTCGACTCCATCGCCCTGGTCGAGCTGCTCCTCGACTGCGAGGAGCGGTTCGGGATCGGCGGGATAGGCGGATCGGCCGGGCTGCTCGCCGGCCCGCCGCTCACCGTCGACCGGCTCGTGGCCCACGTGCGGGCCGCGGTCGCGTCGTGAGGGAGGTTTTCGACGAGTTGGAACGCCGGTGGGTGGCGCTGGCCTCGGGCTCTCCGCGGCTGGCGCTCTCTGGCGCCGGCACCCTCGGCCGGCTGCGCAACCGGCTCTCCCGGCGCTGGCCCAGCCCGGAGCAGGTCCGTGCTCTTTTCCCGGAAATGGAAGCCCGGGCGGCGGCGCGGGTCGCCTGGCGGATCGGCGGCCTCGAAGCTCGCAACCGGGCGTGGGTCGAGGGGTTGAAACGCTCGGGGCTCGATCCGCTGCGGCCCCTGGTGCGGACGCCGCCCGCCTTTGCCGCGCTCCGCCCGCCGCTCCTCCTGGTCACCTTCCACGTGGGCGCCGTGCACGCGCTCGGCCCGGCGCTCGAACGGCTGCCGGCCGCGGTGCTCGGGCTGCGCCATGGCCCCTTCTACGAGGTCCGGCCGCCGCTCGCGCTGGAGACGACGGAGGGGGATGCGCAGCGCCGGGCGGCGCTGTTCCAGCGCCTGCTCGCTCACCTGACCGGTGGCGGCTTCGTGGCGATGGCGCTCGACATCGTGCCCGGCGCCGGCCTCCCGGTCCCCTGCCTGGGGCGCCCGCTCGAGCTGGCGCGCGGCCCCTTCGCCCTGGCCCGGCTCGCCGGGGTGCCGCTCGTGCCGCTCGTGGGACGCTGGCGGAGAGAAGAGGTCGAAATCGTCTTGGGCGAGGCGCTTCCGCCGCCTCTGGCGGAAGGGGCGGCGGAGTGGGAGAGCGCCCTCGCCGTCTCCGCCGGGCTCTGGCTCGAGCGCTACCTGCGGGCCTCTCCCGCCGAGATCGGGCTGGGTCTGCTGCGGACCTTGTTGGGCCCCGAGCTCTAGAGCGCCGGCCAGCGGCTGCTGAAGAGGACGGAGCCCTCGCTCTCGGTATGGCTATCCATGCCCAGGGCGAGCTGGCGGCGGAGCACCTGGTGCCGGGTCTTGCCGTTGGCGGTGCGCGGGATCGTCCGCGGGGCGAGGACGAGCACCGCGTCCGGGGCGAAACCGACCGCGGCCTCGATCGCCGCCGCCGCCGCCGC
>JAXDLD010000523.1:0-11039 GCA_034666805.1 Acidobacteriota bacterium | reverse complement strand
CGGCGGCACCCGCATCGGCGTGCCAGAGCTCGTCGATCTCCAGGCCGCTCCCGAGCTTCGAGTGGACGAAGAAGACCGAGTCGCCCACGGGGAAGAGGTAGTCGAGGTCGGTTTTGCCGACGCGCACGGTGCCGGCGACGGTGCCGTCGCTCTTCCAGAGAGCGCACTCCTCACTGCTGCAGGCGTGGAAGAACAGGTGTTTCGAGGTCAGGGTGAAGGAGTCTCTGCGGATTCCCGGGGGGGCCAGGGAGACGGTGCCGGCCCGCGTGCCGTCGGTCGCCCAGAGCCGGTCGCCGGCCGTGATGAAGAGGGATCGACCGGCCACTCCCAGGGCCATCGCCGAGTTCTGGCAGGCCTCCTCGGCGCAGACGTCGAAGAACGGCTCCGTTCCCGCGGTCGTCCCGTCGCTCGTCCAGAGCACCTCTCCATCGGCGAGGAAGAGGGCCTTGCCGGCGACGGTGAAGAGGCTCTCGTCGAGGTGGAAGGGCAGGTTCGGGCCGGTCGCCAGGTCGGCGACCAGCGAAGCCGTGGCCGCCGCGGCGGGAGCGGCCGAGGCGAGAGTCAGTGCGAGCAGGCAGGAGGAGGCAAAGACTCGGCGGCGCATGGCGGATCCCAAGGGTTCCACGCGACAGCAGGATGCTGAGCGTTGATGCCCAAATGCTACCACGGGCGTCGAATTCGCGAGCACGGCGCGGCCGGGGCGGGATCCGGAGGTGCGCCGGCACGGTTGGGAGATCGGGAGAGCGGCGCTATCCTATGGGATGAGAAGGCCATCCAGGAATGAAACGGGCTCCGCTGATCCTCGCTCTGCTCCTCGGGCTCCAGCCCGGCGCCGCCCCCTCCCAGCCACCGGCGAACCCACCGGAGAGAGCGGCGGCCGAGTTCGGCGAGCGCATCGACGTCCGCGCGGTCGACGTCGAGGTCGTGGTCGTCGACGCCAAAGGCCAGCGGGTGCACGGCTTGAAGGCCGAGGACTTCAAGCTCCTCGTCGACGGCCAGGAGGAGCGGGTCGACTACTTCGCCGAGGTGGCGGAGGGGCAGGCGCCGCCCGCCCCGGCGGTACCGGAGACGACACCGGCGGCCCCCGTCGCGGCAGCGACGGCGCCGGCCGCTCCGCCGTCTCCTCCCAGCGTCGCCGCCGGAGGCCGGGTCGGCACGAGCTACCTGGTCTTCGTCGACGAAGCCTTCGCAGTCTCCAGCCAGCGCAACGCTGCCCTGTCGACCCTGGAGCGCGACCTTGCCCTCCTCGGCCCGGGCGATCGGATGGCGATCGTGGCCTACGACGGCCACGGTCTCACCCTGCTCTCTCCCTGGACGGGGGATACCGCCGCCTTGCGGAAGGCCTTCGCGCAGGCCGCCAAGCGGCCGGCCCTGGGCGCGCACATCGTGGCCGACCGCCGCGGCGGCCAACGGGCGGACGCGATCGACGTCCAGGACCTCTATGATGATGCGGACCTCCTCGGTGTCAACGGCTTCGGCCTCAATCAGTTCTGGGACCAGGGGAAGAGCGCGAGCGGCGTCGGGCGGGCGGCGACCGCCGCCGCGGACGCCCTCCGCGGCCTGCCACTGCCCTCCGGGCGTCGGGTGATGATGGTCCTCGCCGGGGGCTGGCCGTGGGACGGCAACCCCAAGGCCCTGCGACCGCTGACCTCGGCCGCCAACCTCTTGGGCTATACGCTCTACCCGGTCCACGTCGCCGGCTACGATCCGTTGATGGAAGCCGCCGACGCCGAGGTCGCCGCGACCGGATCCCCGGTGGAGGCTTCGCACATGAGCTCGCCTCCCATCCTCTCCTTCTGGGAGAGGTCCTCCGAGGCCACTCTCCTGAGCCTCGCCCGAGCGACCGGAGGTGTCGCGGCCTTCAACCGCGACCATGCGCTCCGCCAGGTGTTCCTGGACACCCGCTCCTACTACTGGCTGGGCATCTCGCCGGTCTGGAAGGCGGATGGGCGCGCCCACGGGATCCGGGTGGAGGTGCGCCGGCCGGGGCTCTCCGCCCGCGCCCGGGCGGGCTTCTGGGACCTCTCGCGCGACACTACCGACGCGCTGACGGCGGAGAGCGTGCTCTCCCTGGGGGGCGATCCGGCTCGCAAGCGGCTCACGGTCACCGCCGCGGCGCCGCGAGGGAGGGACCGGACGACGATCGAGCTGCCGGTGACCTTCGAGGTCCCCGCCGAGGTCCTGACCCGGCTGGCCCAAGTGGCGAAAGGCTATCCGGTCGAGGGGCGCCTGGCGATCGCCTCTCTCGACGCGGCGGGCCGGCGCGGGTCGCTCCCGGGCCAGAACCTCCGCGTCGTCCTGCCGGAGGCGCCGCGCCCGGGGGTCGTCCTCCGCTTCCATTCGGTCCTGCAGCTGCGCCGCGCCCCGCAGCGGCTGGTCTTCATGGTGACGGGAGCGGAGGGCGCCCCGATCTGGACCGATCTCGAATTCAAGCCTTGAACTGCCTAAAGACGGGCGAGGCACTCGCCGATGGCCTTTTCGACCAGCTGGGTGCTTTTCGTGCTCACCCCCGCCTGGCGGGCGTGGACTCGCCAGCGAGCCGCGGCCGCAGCCACGCCAGCGAGAATCGACTCGGCGTCGTGGTCCGAGATCCCCGCGGGAGCCGCCAATTGCAGCAGATGGCGACGGGCTGGGGCGCGGCCTTCTCCGGCGACGGTCAGGGTGTGCTCCCCGCCGGGGCCTGCCGCGAACACGAGATCGTAGGCCGGCGCCAGCTCCCAGTTGCCATCATCGGCCATGCGGAAGGCGAAGTTCTTCACGTGATCGTCACGGTTGTGCGTGAGCACGTTGAAAACCATCCGGCGGTAGCACTCCAGGACGGCCTGATGATCCCGGGTCAAAATCCGCGTCACTTCGAGGAGCTGGCGGTAGTCGCAGCTCGGAATGCGGAAATTGGCGTGGATGAGATTGCCGAAGGTGTGCACGTGGTAGCGATGGTTGCCCCGGCGATCGAAGCGCTCCACCCCGAAGAACCGCTCTCCCTTTGCCGTCTCGAAAAGCCGCGCGGGCGGCATGGCGAGGCCCGCTTCTCTCGCCATCCAGGAGTAGGCGAGCTCACCCGGACCCGCATCGGGCGAGTCCTGCCGGGAATGGAACTTGACGATCCAATGGGTATAGCCCGGCGGCAGGTCGTCTTCGCCCGAGAGGATCGAGTCCCCAGAGACCCCGACCAGCACCTTCGGCCGCGCACCGCCGGGACTGCCGCCGGCGCGCAGGAGAAGCGGCAGCACCTCTCCCGCGGTGCCCGCGATCACCTGCTGGGACGCGCGAGCCATCTCGTGCAGGTCGAGGAGGATGCGGGAGGAGCCCGCGGGGTCGGCCGGCGGGTGATAGGTGAGCGCCCCCATGGTCCGGGTGCCGAGATACGCCAGCCGATCCAGCACCGACACCTCGGCGAGGGCCGAGCCTCGCTGCTGAAAGAAGCGGTCCATGAGCAGCAGCCCCCAGCCATCCGGCAGAGAGTCGTCGAAGAGACCGAAGATCGGGCCGAAGGCGTGATCGCGGTGCTCGATGAGACCGCCTTCTGGCGGCAGCTTGAAGGGAGAGAGCCAGAGAGGGTCGCGCAAGAACGCCGGATCGTACTCGAAGACCACCTGCCCGCCGCGCGGCCCGGTCTCCGCGAGCTGGCCGACGATCCGTTCCTCGCCCGGCTCGCGGCTGAGGCGCACCTCCAACTTCTTCATATCCGGCCCCTCTTGCGCGCGGGCCGCTCTTCGGCGGCCTCGAGCTCGGCGAGCGACGCCGCGCGAGGGGGTTGGAGCAGGAGGTCGAAATCGTCCAGCCGGTGGAGGGCAAAGGCGAGCTCGAGCAGGCTCTGGAGTGATACCCGGCCCGATTCCTCGAAGCGCCGCAGAGAGGCCAGGCTGACCCCGGACCGCTTGGCCAGGGTGGTCTGCTTCCAACCCTTGGCCAGCCGTAGCGCCTTGATCCGGGCGGCCAAGGTCTTGCTCACCTGCTCGGGCGTCTCGAGTGAGAAACCTTCCATAGTGCCTTCCTCCCCGTTAACGACCCTTCACTACAGCTATTATAATAGCGATATTAGCGAAATCGCAGCCAAAGCGTTAAAATATTGGCGCTTCCTCCGGCGACTCGCCGGACCAGATCCCGGGCGGCGCTATGCTGTGGGAAGGTAGAGACGTTCGGCGCTGTTGGAGGAGTACATGAGACAAATGAATGCCCGCCGGCCTGCCGCCGGCTTCTCCATAGTCATCTCCCTAGCCCTTACCCTCGCCCTGATCACCGGCACCGCCGCCTTCGCCCAGGCGCCGCGGCCGGGCACCCGGCTCGACGACGCCCCGGCCCCCACCTTCGGGGAGCGCATCGACGTCCGGGTGGTCAACGTCGAGGTGGTGGTCACCGACAAGAGCGGCAACCGGGTGGCGGGACTCCCTCCTAGCGACTTCCGGCTCAAGGTGGACGGCAAGGAGGTGCCGATCGAGTTCTTCAGCGAGGTGCGCGGCGGCGACGCCATCGCCCCCGGCCCCTCGGAGGGGCCGACCGTGGCCGGCCTGCCGAGCCTCGCGCCGGGGAGCCCGGTGGGGACCTCCTACCTGGTCTTCGTCGACGACTACTTCTCGATCACCCAGCGCCGCGACGAAGTGCTGAACGCCTTGAAGAACGATCTCGCGCGCCTGCAGCCCGAGGACCGGATGGCGATCGTCGCCTACGACGGCCGCAAGCTCGACATGCTGGCGAGTTGGACCGGGGACCAGGCAGCCCTCGCCCGCGCCCTCAAACAGGCCCTGAAGCGGCCGGCCCACGGTCTGGAGCGGGTGGCCGAGCTGCACAGCTTCGACACCGGCCGGCGGCTGCGCGTCAACGACTTCGACCCCGCCGGGCGCCGGTTCCTCAACAACCGCCTGGACGTCGAGGAGCTGGTCTACGCCCGCCGGCTGGTCGACCAGGTCGGCAAGTCGGTCAACGCCGCGGTCTCGACCCTCCGCAGCTTCGCCTCACCCCCGGGCCGCAAGGTGATGCTGCTCCTGGACGGCGGCTGGCCCTTCTCGGCCGGCGACTACGTGACCAACAACGGCAACCGGCCGATCCTCGAGCGCGAGATCCCGACCGGCGACGTCCTTCTGAGGCCGCTCGCCGACACCGCGAACCTCCTGGGCTACACCGTCTACCCGGTCGACGTCCCCGGGCTCGAAGCGACGGCCGCCGACGCCTCACTGGAGGGTCCGGCACCGACCGCCACCTTCCCCATCCGCCAGCAGGAGATCTACGCTACCCTCGACTTCGTGGCCCAGGCGACGGGCGGCAGGGCCCTGCGCGCCGGCCTGCGCACCGCCCCGCTCGCCAACGCGGCCGGGGACACCCGCTCCTACTACTGGCTGGGCTTCACCCCGGCCAACAAGCGGGACGACCAGCACCACAACGTCCAGGTCGAGGTGCGGCGGCCGGGGGTCAAGGTGCGCTCGCGGAGCGGCTACGTCGACCTCTCGAAGAGCGGCGAGGGGGCGATGATGGTCGAGAGCGCCATGCTCTTCGGCAGCCCCGCGGGCTCGCAGGTGCTGCCGGTCGAGCTCGGCGCCGCCACCCGCTCCGGGCGCCGGGAGATCGAGGTGCCGATCAAGATCGCCCTCCCCGTGGCCGCCATGACGGTGGTGCCGATCGAGGGCAAGTACCGGACCGAGCTCGAGCTGCGGGCCGCCGCCCTGGACGAGGACGGCAACCGCTCGGACATCCCGACAGTGCCCATCCAACTCTCCTTCCCGAAGCCGCCGGAGGCGGGCAAGTACGTGCCCTACGGCATCAAGCTCAAGCTCCGGCGGACGCGCCAGCACCTGGTCATCGCCATCTTCGACCCCCTGGGAGGCAAGATCCTGACCGCCGAGGCGGACGTCAATCCGCCGAAGTGAGGGCACCGCCTCGCCTATAATCGGCGGGATGTCAGAAAGGGGAGGGGCCGTCACGGTCTCTCCCCATGAGGATTTCATGAAGATGGGGACCGACATGCATCCGAATCGAGCCGGCCAGACCCTGGCCCTCTGCCTCCTCGCGCTCTTCACGCCTCTCTTCGCGGGCGCCGCCCGCGGCCAGAAGCCGGACCTCTCGTCGGCGGCCAAGGCGCACGCCGCCGCCGCCGCGGCCACCGCCAAGCCCGCTCCCGCCAAGCCGGGTCCGAAGGGCGCGGCGGCGACCCCAGGCGCCCCGGCGACAGCCTTCTTCGATACCGAGGTCGTCGACGTCTCCGTCGTCAACGTCGACGTCTACGTCACCGACAAGAAAGGCAACCGGGTCACCGGCCTCGTCAAGGACGATTTCGAGATGTTCGAAGACGGCAAGCCGGTCGGCATCACCAACTTCTACTCCGTTCTGGGAGGCAAGGCCCAGGGCGAGGTGTCCACCCCCGCGCCCCCCTCGGACGCGCCGCCGCTGCCTCCCGGCGTCGCCGTTCCGGCCCCGGTCTCGGAGGACCAGCGGCTGCGCCTGGTGGTCTACATCGACAACTACAACATCCACCCGTTCAACCGCAACAAGGTGATGCGCGACCTGCGGAGCTTCCTGCGCGACCACATCTCGCGCGAGGACCGGGTGATGCTCGTGAGCTACGACCGCGAGATCCACGTCCGGCGCCCCTTCACGAGCGACGCCAACGTCATCGCGGGCGCCCTGACCGAGCTCGAGACGGTGACCGGCAACGCCGTCCACTTCGACTCCGACCGCCGCGACGTCCTCGACCGCATCGCGGAGTCACGGTCCTACCAGGAGGCGGAGAACTTCGTCCACCTCTACTCCGAGTCGGTGTTCAACGACCTCTCTTTCTCGATCGACGGGATGAAGAAGATCGTCGACTCCCTGGCCGGCCTGCCGGGCAGGAAGGCCATCCTCTACGTCTCGGACGGCATCCCCATGGTCGCCGGCCAGGACATCTACTACGCCCTGGCGGACAAGTACCCCAACAACTCGGGGAGCCTGAACGAGTCGGCCCAGTTCGACGCCTCGCGCCGCTTCGACGAGGTGGCGGCGGCCGCCAACGCCAACCGGGTCACCTTCTATACGATCGACGCCGGCGGCCTGCGCACCTACGCCTCGACGACGGCGGAGAACCACGGCGTCGGCCCCAGCGGCAGCGTCTACGTCGACACCGTCGACTCGCAGAACCTCCAGGGCCCCCTTCAGATGCTGGCCGAGGCGACCGGCGGCAAGGCGGTGCTCAACACCAACAACGTGGCGCCCGACCTGAACCGGATCGCGACCGACTTCGAGACCTTCTACTCGCTCGGCTACACCCCGACCCACCTGGGGGACGGCCGGTACCACAAGATCACCGTCAAGGTGAAGAAGAAGGGGATGGAGGTCCGCCACCGCGCGGGCTACCGCGACAAGAGCATCGAGTCGCAGATGAACGACGGGACGATCGCCGCGCTCGACTTCCCGTTCGAGTCGAACCCCTTGAGCATCGGGATCGACTTCGGGCAGCAGACCCGGCGGGAGGACGGCTACTTCCTCCTGCCGATCGAGGTGAAGATCCCCATCGGCCGGCTCGTCCTCGTCCCGCGCGAGAAGGTGCGCACGGCGAGCGTCCGCTTCTTCGTCTCCGCCATGGACTCGGACGGCAACAAGTCGGACGTGCAGCAGTCGCGCATCCCCATCCAGGTCCCCGAGGCCGAGGTTGCGACGGCGAAGAAGAAATACTATGTTTACTCCGTGAGCTTGCTGATGCGCGGGGGCGATCACCGGGTGGCGGTGGGGGTGCGGGACGACCTCGCGTCCTCCGCCTCCTTCGTCGCCAAGGGTGTCCGGGTGGGAGGTTGAAGTGATGGCCGGAGATCGCGTTTGAGCTGGGTCGACCTCGTCCGCTCCCTGGGCGGATCGTTGATCGAGGTCCTCCGGGCCGAGATCGACTCCTTGAAAGAGGAGCTGGCGAGCTCGGGGCGTCACCTGGGGGTGGCGGTCGCCCTCCTGGGGGGCGCCGCGGTCCTCCTCTTCTGGACCCTGGGCGCCCTCATCTTCACCCTCGGCGCCGTGCTCGCCATCTGGCTCCAGGTCTGGGCGGCGGCGCTCATCGTCGTCGGCGTCTTCCTCGCCGGGGCGGCGCTCCTCGCCTTCCTCGGCCTGCGCCAGCTCAAGAAGTTCGAGAACCCCATGGCGAGCCTGCGCCAACACCTGGAGGACCACCTCGACTGGTGGCAGCACACCCTGCTGCGCGAGGAGAAGAAGGTCGAGGTGCCGCCGGCGGCGGCCGACTACCGGAGGGACATGCCATGAGCCGAATCGAGGAGGCTCGCCTGAAGGCCGAGCAGAAACTGGAGCAGAGCCGGCGCGACGTCGAGGAGCGGCTGGCCGAGGTCAAGGCCGCGGTCGAGACCGAGCTGGGAGTCGTGCCCAAGCGCGGCTACATGGTCCTAACGCTGCTCGCCGGGGCGGGCGGTTTCGTCCTCGGCATGAAGGGCGTGCGGCGCTCGCGCTCCGCGAAGAGGCGCGGCAGGCACGGGAAATAGGAGCGAGCGGGCCGCGGGCGGCCCGCGGTCGGCCGGACTTCAGGCCGCGGCGACGGGGCGCTTGAAGACCATCGCGATATTGTCGGTTGCGCCGGTCTTGAAGTTCACCGAGGTGATCGACACCAGCTCCCAGCCTTCCTCTCCCAACTGATTCAACTGCGGGGCCGCGTTCGGGTCGAGACGATAGTTCTCACTCCGGATGTTGATGATCTTGTATTCCCATTTCGTCATATCCACACGCTCCTTCCAAAGATCGATCCGGCCGAACGGCCTACCTGTCGGATTGTAGCCGAAGGGCTCGCGATGGCCGCTTCTGCTCTATAGGGTGAGCGCCACCCGCACGAGAGCGCCGCGCCCGACTTTCCAGAGCTTTGCCAAATCCGCGCCATCGAGCGATATCTCGAGTGTGCCGAGCGAGCCGGCGAGAATTCCGGGCTCGCCGGCGGGCAGCTCGCGGTAGTGGGTGACCCGGTGGGTGATCGGCCGGGAGGCGCCGCCGACCGTCGCCCGGAAGGGCTGGAAGGGGGTGTCGGGCAGCCAGCCGGCGGGGATGTCGGTCACCAGGTTGCCGAAGCGGTCGACGTGGACGACCCGGCCGAGGAGGAGGTCCCTCTCCCGGCGCGGCGGCTCGGCCGGCAGGAGCACCGGGTCGGAGATCTCCGGGCCGAGGGCCGCCGCGGGCTCGCCTCGGAGGAGCGCGGCGGCCAGGGGGGCGAAGCGGTCGCGGCCATGGAAGGTCTGGCCCCCGCCGACGGGGGGCGGCCGGTAGAGGTCGGGCCGGTCGGCGGCGCGCGCGACGGCGCCAGCTGCCTGGACGAGAGGGGTGAGGAGGCCGTTGTCGGGGGCGAGGAAGAGGGCGTCCGCGGTCTCGACGACGAGGAGGCGGCGGGCGCTCCCCACCCCGGGGTCGACCACCGCCAGATGCACGGTGCCGGCGGGGAAGGCGGGGGCGGCCGCGGCTAAGAGGAAGGCGGCGGTCTCGACGTCGCCGGGGGGGACCGCGTGGGAGATGTCGACGATCGGGGTCCCGGGAACGAGGCCGAGGACGACCCCCTTGACCGCGGCCACGTACCAGTCGTCGAGCCCGAAATCGGTCAGCAGGGTCAGTAGCGCCATGTCACCTCTACCCACCTCTTGTACAATCCGCCCGTGCCGCCCCCCATGCCATCCAGAGCCCTCACCGCCCGCCGCCTCCTCCTGTTCACCAAGCCCGCCCGCCCCGGACGGGTGAAGACCCGCCTCGTCGGCGATCTTACCCCGGCCCAGGCGGCGGACCTCCATGCCGCTTTCGTCGAGGACCTGCTCGCCCGCTTGCGGGGCGCGAGCTGCGACCTGCACCTCGCCTGGGCACTGGAAGAGGGGGAGGGGATGCCGGGAGAGATCTTCGCCGGCAGCGCCGGGATTGCCGGCCTGCGCCAGGAGGGGGCCGACCTCGGCGAGCGCCTCTACACCGCCCTCGCTTCGGCCGCCCGGGAGGCCGGGGCGGTAGCGGCCCTGGGGAGCGACCACCCGACGCTCCCGGTCGCGCTCGTGGAGCGCGCCTTTGCCGCCGTCGAGGCCGGCGCCCGGGTCGTCCTCGGGCCGGCCGAGGACGGCGGCTACTATCTGATCGCCCTCGCCGCGCCGGTGCCGCGGCGGCTGTTTGAGGAGATCGACTGGAGCACCGGCCGGGTGCTCTCCCAGACCCTCGAGCGCTGCGCCGAGCTGGGGATCACCCCGGAGCTCCTCCCCGTGGCCGCCGACGTCGACACCCCCGACGACCTCGCCCGGCTGGCCCGGCGGATGGCGGATGGGGACCTGGGCTGCCCGCGCACTCGAAGCCTCCTCGCCGGCTGGGGGCGCCTATCCCGAGATCTGACAGAGGAGGTGGAAGCGCGATGAGAATTCTGTCCGCCGAGGCGATGCAAGCAGTCGACCGCGCCGCGATCAAGGAGCTGGGCATCCCCGGCCCGGTGCTGATGGAGAACGCCGCCATCGGGGTGGTCGACGCGATCGGCGAGTCCTACCCGGAAGCGGAGACGGTGGCGATCTTCTGCGGCCCGGGCAACAACGGCGGCGACGGGCTCGCCGTTGCCCGCCACCTCGCCGTCCGCGGCTACGAGGTTTTCGTCTTCCTCGCCTTCTCGGGCAAGAAGCCGAGCGCCGACGCCGCGGCCCAGCTCGCCATCTGCCGCAAGATGGAGCTGGCGCTCTTCGAGCTGGGGGAGGAGGAGGAGGACCTGGCCGACGCCGTCGCCGCGGCGCGCGAGGCCGACCTGATCGTCGACGCCCTCTACGGCACCGGCCTGGCGCGGCCCCTCTCCGGCCCCCTCGTCACCCTGATCCAGGACCTGAACGAGCTGCCGGTGCCGCGGGTGGCGGTCGACATCCCGAGCGGTCTCCACGGCAGCCGGGCGGAGATCTTCGGGCCGCACATCGAGGCGGATCTGACCGTCACCTTCGCCGCCTTCAAGATCGCCCACATCTTCCCCCCGGCGGCCGACGCCATGGGCGACCTGGTGGTCGCCGATCTCGGGATTCCGCCCTCCCTCGTCGAGCAGGCGGAAGGCGGGCTCCACCTCCTGGACGCCGAGGAGCTCGCCGCGCTCGTGC
>JAXDLD010000522.1:0-5851 GCA_034666805.1 Acidobacteriota bacterium | reverse complement strand
TGGACCGGCACCCAGCCGGCGGTCGAGTACTCGCCGTTGATCTCGCCGACGAGCTGCTCGATCCGCGCTTTCAGGGCCTGGTACTCGGCGACCCCCTCGCGGCTGGGGACGGTCATCTGGAAGAGGATGACCTGCTCGCGGAGCTCGGGGAAGCGCTCGATGGCGTTCCGGAAGGCGAGGAGGCGCTCGGGGATGCCCTTGGTGTAGTCGAGGCGGTCGACCCCGAGGATCAGGTGATAGGGGCCGATGGCCCGGGAGAGCTCGGCCATCCGGGTCTCGACCTCGGGCGAGCGGGCGGTCTCCTCGAACGCCTTGTAGTCGATGCCGATGGGGAAGGCGCCCACCTTCATCACCCGGTCTCCCACCCGCACCCGGGCGACCGGCTGGTCGCGGGTGATCTCCACCTCGGGGACCAGGTGCTCCAGGCAGGTGAGGAAGTTGCGCCGGTCGCGCGGGGTCTGGAAGCCGAGGAGGTCGTAGGCTAAGAGGGCGCCCAGGATCTGCGCTCGCCAGGGGAGCTTCAGGAAGACGTCTAAGGGCGGGAAGGGGATGTGGAGGAAGAAGCCGATCTGGCGCTCCGCCGCCTCGGCCCGCACGAGCTCGGCGACGTGGATGAGCTGGTAGTCCTGAACCCAGACGAAGTCGTCGTCCCGGCTGTTGGCGATCACCTCGTGGGCGAACTTCCGGTTGACGTCCAGGTAGCTGTACCAGAATTTGGGCTCGAAGTCGCAAAAACCGGTCTGGTCGTGGAAGAGGGGCCAGAGCACGGAGTTGGCGAACCCCTCGTAGAAGCCCT
This sequence comes from Acidobacteriota bacterium, assembly GCA_034666805.1. Taxonomy (GTDB): domain Bacteria; phylum Acidobacteriota; class Thermoanaerobaculia; order Multivoradales; family UBA5704; genus DASQPA01. The sequence goes on along the minus strand of JAXDLD010000522.1, from coordinate 5,055 downwards.
CGACCTCCGCCTCGCCGAGGAGGACGGGCACCAGGTCGTAGCCGCGCTCGCGGAAGGCGCCCTCCAGGACCTCCTCCCAGTCGCCCCCCTTCTCCAGCGCGAGCCCGGGCCAGCCGATCCACAGGCCGCCGCGGTGGGAGAGGACGGGGGCGAGGGCGGAGACCAGGCCGCCGGAGCCCCCCTTCAGGGCCCAACCCGCGGGCGTCCGCTCGAGGACGACGGGCAGCCGGTTGGAGACGACGAGAAGGCGGCGGCTCTGGGGGCTCAAGCGGGCGATCCGGGGTGCGGTGCGTCTTGCATGATGCGAATCTTCGGTTGCATGCCGCCTGCCAGGGTCCTCCCGGGCCGGCTCCGGTTGACGGCCTGGCGCGCGCGGTCTATCGTGCCGGGGAGTCCCAAGAGGAGGGGAGCGATGGCCGTCGACCAGCACCTGCAGCCCGGCGAAGAGATCCTCTACCGCGCCCACCCCAGCCGCATTTCCCTGATCCTGCCCCTCGTCGCGGCCGTGGTGATTGCCGCGGCCGGGATCGCCGGCTCCCGGATCGTCGCGCCCGAGAACCGGGTGATCGTCGCGATCGTCGCCGGGGTCCCCGTGCTCTTCCTCCTGGCCGTCGCCGGAATGCGCTACCTCCGCCTCGCCTCCCGCGAGTACATCCTGACCAACCACCGGCTCATCCAGCAGGAGGGGCTCCTCGGCAAGAAGTCGATCGACTCCTATCTGGAGAAGATCAACAACATCGAGTACTCCCAGACCTTCTGGGGCCGGCTCCTGGGCTACGGCGACCTGCGGATCGACACCGCCAACGTTTCGGAGCCCTCGGTCTTCGAGAGGATCGCCGACCCTCTGGGGTTCAAGCGCGCGATCTCCACCGCCGCCGAGGCCTACCGCATGGGTGTCGCCCGCCCCGCCCCCGTCGCCGGAGTCGCCGGGGGCGTCGTCGCGGCCGCCGCCCCCTCCGGCGCCGAGCGACTCCGCCAGTTGAAGGCTCTCCTCGACGACGGCCTCATCAGCCAGGCCGAGTTCGACATCAAGAGGAAGCAGCTCCTCGACGAGATGTAGAAACTCTTACCCCTGATCGTGCGTAGGACTGGCCATGCGGTCTCCGGCGCGCGCGGTGGTGCTCCTTTCTTTCGTGATTGCAATACCTTGCGGTCTTCGCGCCGAGGAGTCGCCGCGGCTCGCGATCCGCCGCGCCACCGGCGCGATCACGATCGACGGCGACCTCTCCGATCCCGGCTGGAGGGACGCGGCCAAGGTCGACACCTTCTGGGAGACCAAGCGCGGCGACAGCGCGAAGCCGCCGGTCGCGACCGTGGCCCGCCTCGCCTACGACGAGCGCTACTTCTACGCCGCCTTCGAATTCGTGGACCCTCATCCCGAGGCTATCCGTGCCCCCCTGGGCGACCACGACAACATCGGCGGCGACACCGACTACGGCGGGGTCATCCTCGACGCGCGCAACGACGGCAAGACCGCCATCCTCTTCCTCGCCAACGCCCGGAACGTCCAATACGACGCCCTGAGCAACGATGCCTCCGGGGAGGACTCCTCGCCCGACTACTTCTGGGACTCGGCGACCCGGATCACCAAGGAGGGCTGGGTGCTCGAGATGCGCATCCCCTTCTCGTCGCTCCGCTACGCCCGCTCCGACCCGCAGACCTGGGGCATCCTCCTCTACCGCAACTACCCGCGCGACTTCCACTACCAGATGTTCTCCGCCCCCCTGCCGCGCGGCTCGAACTGTTTCATCTGCCACGAGAACAAGCTCGACGGCCTCTCCGGCCTGCCGACCGGCGGCCACCTGGTGGCGGCTCCCTACGGCACGGCGCGGGAGAGCGCCGCGCCGGCAGGCGGCCTCGGCAGCCCGCTCCACAACGGGCCGGTCCAGGAGCGGGCGGGGATCGACTTCAAGTGGAGCCCGAGCGCCGACAGCGCGATCGACGCCACCTTCCATCCCGACTTCTCCCAGATCGAGTCCGACGTGGCGCAGATCTCGACCGATCAGCGCTTCGCCCTCTTCTTCCCCGAGAAGCGCCCCTTCTTCCTGGAAGGGCTCGATCTCTTCCAGACCCCCCTCCAGGCGGTCTACACCCGCACCATCACTTCGCCGGCATGGGGGGCGCGGGCGACGGGCAAGCTCGGGGCAAGCGCCTACACCTTCCTGGTGACCGAGGACCGGGGGGGCGGCAGCGTCGTCCTCCCCGGCCCGATCGCCTCCTCCTTCGCCAACCAGGATTTCTCGTCGACCGTGGCGGTTGGCCGGCTGCGCCGGGAGTCCGGCAGCTCCTTCGCGAGCCTCCTCCTGACCGACCGCGAGATCGCGGGGGGCGCCCACAACCGGGTGCTGGGGCCGGACTTCCGCTGGCACCCGAACGACCGCGATTCGTTGAACGGCCAGCTCCTCCTCTCCGACACGGTGACCCCGAACCGTCCCGATCTCGCCGCCGAGTGGAACGGCCAGCACAAAGCCTCGCACGCCGCGGACCTCAACTGGAACCACGCCACCCGGACCTGGGATTTCTTCACGGAGTGGAAGGACATCGGCAAGGGCTTCCGCGCCGACGTCGGCTTCCTCCCCCAGGTCGGCATCCGCGACGCGACGAGCGAGGCGGGCCGGTCGTTCTATCCGAAAGCCGGCTTCTTCAGCCGTTTCCGCCCGTTCCTCAACGAGCACTACACGTCGGGCCAGGACGGCGCCCTCCTCTTCCGCCAGATCGGCCTGGGCACGGAATTCGACGGCCGTTTCAACTCTTTCGCCCGGCTGAGCTACCGCTGGGAGCGGGTGCGGGCCGGCAACCGCATCCTCGAACGGCCGCACGTCGATTCCTACTTCGAGATCAGCCCCTCGCGCGTCATCGGCCAGCTCAGCCTCAACAGCTCCCTGGGCGACGACGTCGACTTCGACGGCGCGCGGCGGGGGACGGGAGGCTTCGTCACCCTGGGCGCCACCCTGCGCCCGGCGAACGCCCTGACGGTCCGGGTCGACACCACGAGGCGCTGGCTGGACCTCCCCCAGGGCCGCCTCTTCACGGCCGAGGTGGCGCGGGTCAAGGCCACCTACAATTTCAGCTCGCGGTGCTTCGTGCGCCTGATCGGCCAGCAGGTCCAGGTCGACCAAGACCCGGCCCTCGCCGGCAGTTCCGTCACCCCCCATGCCAAGGACTTCAGCGGCTCGGCCCTCTTCGCCTACAAGATCGACTGGCAGACCGTGCTCTTCCTGGGCTACGGCGACGAGCGCACCTTCGCCGACCTGACCGGCCGGCTGGAGAAGGCGAACCGGGAGCTGTTCCTGAAGATCTCGTACGCGTATCAGCGGTGACGTGGGAGGCCCAACGGGCCGTGGTTCCTTAGCCCAGGGCAACGCCCTGGGTTGAAGGCCACGGCGCACCGTCGGATCGGATCATGGGCCGGCGGGACCACCCCCCAGGGCTTCGCCCTGGGCTAAGGGATAACGGCCCGTTGGGCCTCAAAACCGCTCCGCGTCCTCCGCCTCATTGGTGGTACCATCGAGCGCGAATGGGTCGTAACGCTCTCGCTCCCGACGCCTCCCTGGCCTCCCTCCTCGACTCTCTCCACGAGGGCAAGCTGGGCAAGCAGCTCGTCTACTCGACCGCCATGCCGTCGACGCCCGCGCGCTATGGCGAGCTCGACCCGCCGCTCTCGCCGGCGCTCGCCGGGGCCCTCGCGCGTTCCGGGGTGGAGCGGCTGTGGAGCCACCAGGCGGAAGGGGTCGCGGCGGTGCGGCGGGGGGAGAACGTCCTCGTCACCACCCCCACCGCGTCGGGCAAGTCGCTCGTCTTCCAGCTCCCGGCGCTCGAAGAGGCGGCGGCCGGCGGGCCGGGGCGGGCGCTCTTCCTCTTCCCCTTGAAGGCCCTCGGCCAGGACCAGCGGGGGAAGTTCCTCCGCCTGGCCGCGGAGGCGGGGCTGCCACCCGAGGTGGCCGGCTGCGAGATCTACGACGGCGACACCCCGCGGGCGCTGCGCGAGGCGATCCGCCGAAACTTTCCGCGGGTGGTGGTCTCGAACCCCGACATGCTCCACCTCGGGGTGCTCGGCCACTGGGTGGGCTGGGGGCCGTTCCTCGCCGACCTGCGCTGGATCGTTTTGGACGAGCTCCACACCTACCGCGGCATCTTCGGCAGCCACTTCCACCACGTGCTCGCCCGCTTCCTCCGCCTCTGCCGGGCGGTGGGGGCGAACCCGCAGATCATCGCCTCCTCGGCGACCGCGGCCAACGCCGCCGAGTTCGCGGAGACGTTGACGGGCGCCCCGTTCCACTGGATCTCGGAGTCGGGGGCGCCGCGCGAGGGGCGGCACCTCCTCCTCTTCCGGCCGGACGGCTCGCCCTACACCGCGGCTCTCCAGCTCTTCGTCACCCTGGTCAAGGCGGGGATGAAGACGATCGTCTTCACCAAGGCGCGGCGAATCACCGAGCTTCTCTACTCCTGGCTCCGCCGCCAGGAGCCGGACCTCGCCCGCCGGGTGGCCTCCTACCGCGCCGGCTTCCTCCCCGAGGAGCGGCGGCAGATCGAGCGCGACCTCTTTAACGGGGTGCTCGACGGCGTCATCTCGACCTCGGCCCTGGAGATGGGAGTGGACGTCGGCGGCCTCGACGCCTGCATCCTCGTCGGCTATCCCGGCAGCATGATGGCGACCTGGCAGCGCTCCGGCCGGGTGGGGCGGGACGGCCGGGAGTCGATCACCGCCCTGGTCGCCATGCCGGATGCTCTCGACCAGTACTTCCTCGATCACCCCCAGCAGTTCCTCGAGCGCCCGTGCGAGCGGCTGATCGTCGATCCCGGCAACGACCAGGTCGCCCGCGGGCACCTGGTCTGCGCCGCCTCCGAGCTGCCGCTCTGCGGGGACGACCGGGCCTATCTCGAGCCGCACCAGGCCCGGGTGGAGAAGCTGCTCCGCCAGGGTCACCTGCTCGCCGCCGCAGAGGGGGACGAGATCTTCTCCCTGCGCCGCCGGCCGCAGCGCCACGTCAACCTGCGGGGGACGGGGGAGACCTTCGCCATCCTGGCGGGCGGCCGGACCATCGGCACGGTCGA
>JAXDLD010000521.1:0-10107 GCA_034666805.1 Acidobacteriota bacterium | reverse complement strand
GCGGCTGGGGCGGTGGAGGTGGCGGCTGGGGTGGCGGGAGCGGCTGGGGAGGTGGAGGCGGGGGTGTCGGTTTCTCGGGCGGCGGCGGCAGCTTCGGCGGCGGCGGATCTTCGGGGAGCTGGTAGGGCATCCTCAAAAAACGGAAGCCGGGCAGGTTGTCCCCCGCCCGGCTTCTCCGTTCTTACTTCGATATCGTCACCGAGGCGGGCGCCGGTAGTCGCGGTTCGAATCACCGCCGCGATCCCGATTCCCGCCGCGATCGTTGCCCCGGCCCCGGTCGTTCGGAGCATAGAGCAGGCCGTAGCGTTCGAGCTCCTGGACCTTCTGGAACTCCTGCGAGCCGACGATCACCCGCACCAGCTCGGGCAGACCGCGGTCTTGTAGGAGCCGGACGTTGTCCAGGAAGCCGCGGTCCTGGTTCGCGAGGTCGCGGGCGCTCCCGCTACGGCGGAGAAGCTCGCGGTAGAACCGGGCCACGACCTCGTCGGCGGTGCGGCGGTCGAAGCTGCCGTTGGCCTCGGCGGCGATCGCCAGGTCGCGGGCCACGTTCTGGATCGCCGGGTAGCCACCGCGGTCGATGGCGTCGATGTCGTTCTGGGCCCGCCGGCCGCTCAGGTCGTTCTGCTTGAGGATGGCCTGGTAGAGCCTCTGCGCCACCCGCTGCGCCGCGGCGAGACGGTCACCACCCTCGTTGGGGTTGGGAACCGGTCCCGGCCCGGGAACATACCCGCCGCCGTTGCCGCCATTTCCATTGCCCGTATTGCCGCCGGTCAACTGGAAGGTGATCCGGCCGCTCTCGAAGGGCGCCTTCATAGTGTAGTTGCGATCGGTGATGTCATAGGCGAGCTGGGCGAAGCCGTTGCCGCCGTTCCCCCGGCCGCGGACGACCACCCAGTTGGGGCCGCTCTGGCCGAGCTCGAGCGTGCCGCCGCCGGCGACCGGGTGGAAGCGCGCGTTGACCGGCCGCTCGACGCCGACGCCGTTGACGATCGCGGTCCCCACGAGGCTCACCCTCACGTTCTGGCCGACGGCCAGGGGCACGTTCTCGGAATTGGGCCGCACCCCGTAGGTCGTCGGCCGTTGCGAGCCGACGTCCTCGACGTTGACCTGCAGAGCGATGATGCTGGTTCGCGGCGGCTGGGCCATGCCCGGTACCGCGACGGCGGCCAGGACGGTGCTGGCGAATAGCAAAGCTTTTAGTTTCATGAGTTTATCTCCTCTTCTGTCAGACTTCAGTGCTTCGGCCAGGGTAGATTGCAAAGGTCCTGCCAGAAGACGGAGCGGCGCGCTCCCAGGGCGGAATGGTCGCGTCGCGCGAAATCTGTCCTCCAAAAAGGACAACGCGGAAAGAATCTCCTGCGCTAGAATGGAAGCTTCAGCCATGGAAGCGCCGGTAGGACTGTCGAACGAGGAGGTGCGCCTCTTTTCCGCGCGCGTCGAGCGCGGTCTCCTCATGCGCCCGCTCGGGCTCGATTCCGCGGCCCACCGCCAGCTCGTGGCGGAGCTGGTGGGCCGGGTGGGGGAGGCGAGCTTCTACGACCTCCTGGGCGTTGGCCCCGGCTCGTCGGAGGAGGAGGTACACGCGGCCTACGATCGCCTGGCCCGGCTCGTCCACCCGTCGCACGCCCGCGCCCTCGGCCTCTCCGGCAAGGAGGGGGTCCTGGACCTCCTCTTCGAGCGCGCCACCCAGGGCTACCTCACCCTCTCCCATCCCGACCGCCGCAAGCGCTACGACGTCGAGCTGGGGGATGGGCTGTGGACCTCGGGCAGGTCGGGGAGCGCGCGGAGCGAGGAGGAGCGGCAGGTCGCCCGCCGCTACTTCGTCAAGGCGAACGTCCTTGCCGCCTCGGAGGAGTACCACCAGGCGATCGATCTCCTGCGCACGGCGGCGCGGATCGACCCGCGGCCGGAGTACTACGCTCTTTTGGGGCAGCTCGAAGCCAAGAACCCGCACTGGCTGCGCCTCGCCGAGGACAACCTGGCGCGGGCGCTCGAGCTGGGCGGCCCGAACCCGGGCCTGGAGACCGCCCTCGCCCACGTCCGCGAGCAGAAGGCCGTGGCGGCGGGAGAGGCGGTTCCCCCCGGCAAGCCGGGAGACGACGCTCCGGCGTCCGGCATCAAGCGTCTCTTCCGCCGCTAGAGATCGAGGATCGAGATAGAATGGCGCCGCGCGGGAGAGCACCATGCGGTCGCTCCATGCCTTTCGGGGTGCGGAGAGGAAAGTCCGAGCTCCCACGGGCAGCATGCTCGCTAACGGCGAGGCGCGGCGACGCGACGGAAAGCGCAACAGAAAGATACCGCCCGGGTTCTTTCGGGAATCCAGGTAAGGGTGAAATGGTGCGGTAAGAGCGCACCGCTCCGCCGGCGACGGCGGAGGCACGGCAAACCCCATGCGGAGCAAGACCAAATAGGGGAACGGACCCGCGGGCCGCCCGTCCCGCTCCGCCACCTTCGGGCGGGCGGACCAGTTTCCGGGTAGGTTGCTAGCGGCCGGCGGCAACGCCGGTCCCAGAGGAATGACCGCTACCCGGTTTCGGCCGGGGATACAGAACTCGGCTTACGGGGCTCTCCCGCGCAGTGAACGCCCCCTCTCCCATGATCCCCGCCCGCCACCCACCCCCAGCCCGCCCTGGCGACCGGGTTGGGGTCGCGGCCCTCTCCGGGCCGGTCGACCCCGAGCGTCTGGCCCGGGGCCTGGCCGCCCTCGAAGGGCTCGGCTTCGTGCCGGTCCCGGCCGACAACCTGGCTTCCCGCTCCGGCAACGGCTTCTTCGCCGGCACCGACGCGGAGCGCCTGGCCGCCTTTCACCGCCTGGCCGCCGACCCCTCGGTCGCCGCCATCCTCTTCGCCCGCGGCGGGCATGGGATGCTCCGGGTCCTGCCCGGGATCGACTGGGACCTCCTCGCCCGCAGGCCGCGCGCCTACATGGGGTTCTCCGACCTGACCCCGTTCCTCCTCGGGGTTGTCGCCCGGCTGGGGCTCGTCGCTTTTCACGGGCCGATGGTCGCCGCCGACCTCGCCCGCGGCCTCTCCGAGATCGAGGAAGAATCCTTCCTTGGCGCCCTTGCCGGCCGCTACCCGGCGACCCAGCCGCTGGGCCGTCCGCTCCGCTCCAGTCCTGCCAGTGGGCCGCTCCTCGGCGGCTGCCTGTCGCTCCTCGCCGCCACCCTGGGGACGCCTTTCGCCGCCGATCTCTCGGGCTCGCTGGTCTTTTGGGAGGACGTGGGGGAGCCGCCCTACCGCATCGACCGGATGTTGACCCACCTCCGGCTGTCAGGTAGTCTCAGCAAGATCGCAGGCATGATCGTCGGCCACATCAGCGCAGGCACGGGAGATAACGTGACCTCGGCGGACTGGCCGGCCGTGGTCGGCGAGGCGCTCTCCGGCTTCTCCTGGCCGATCGCCTGGGGGCAGGAGAGCGGTCACGTGGCGCCCAACCGTACTCTCCCTCTGGGACTCGGTACCCGGCTCTCCTCGGACGCCACCCGGCTCGTGCTCGGCGAAGGGTAGGAACCATGGCCAAGACCGTGTTCAAGACGACGGGCAAGAGAAGCGACTACACGATCGAGGTCGCGCCGGAGGAGTACGTCTTCCACGAGGGCGACCTCGGCACGGACATGTACATCATCCACGAGGGGCAGGTGGAGATCCTCGGCCGGGTGGGCGAGGAGGACAAGCTCCTGGCGGTGCTCGACAAGGGGGACTTCTTCGGCGAGATGGCCCTCTTGGAGGACCGGCCGCGGGCCGCCTCGGCGCGGGCGCTCACCGCCACGCGACTCCTGCAGATCAACGGCGCGACCTTCGACCAGATGCTCCGCGACAACCCGGAGATCGCCGTCCGCATGATGCGCAAGCTCTCCCGCCGCCTGCGCGAGACCGACGACCTCTTGAAGGCCGCCCTCGGCACCAGCGGCACCGCCGGCTCCTCGACCCCCGAGATGCCGACCCCGGACCTGACCGAGATGCACATGGCCGGCCCCGAGCGGCTCATCCATGCTCCGTCGGGAATGGAGTTCTCCCTCTCGCGCGGCTCGGAGACGACGATCGGGAGGAAAGACCCGGTCACCGGCATCTACCCCGACGTCGACCTGACCCCGGTCGACAGCCAGCGCTCGGTCTCCCGCCGGCACGCCAAGATCTACCGGCGGGGCACCAAGTTCTTCCTCTCCGAGGAGATCGGCACCATGAACACCACCCACTTGAATGGGGCGCGCCTGGAGACCGGCGTCCCCGGCGAGCTCAAACCCGGCGACGAGGTGCGCTGCGGGGTGGTCGCCCTGCGCTTCGAAGTGCCGTAAGGCCCGTTCTGATCGAGCTCCTCACACCGCTGCGCTTCGTCAAAGGCGTCGGTCCGGCCCGGGCGCGAGCCTTGACGGAGGGCGGTTACGCGACCGCCCTCGACCTCCTCTACCATCTGCCCGTCCGCTACGAGGACCGGCGGGAGGTGACCCCGATTGCCGTTGCGATATCGGCGGGGGAGGGGGCCTACACCTTGGCCGGGCGGCTGTCGGAGCTGCGCCTCCTGCGCACCCGGCGCCTGCGGGTGGTGCGCGGGCTCTTGACGGACGCCTCGGGGTCGCTCCCGGTCGTCTGGTTCAACCGCCCCTACCTCGCCACCCAGATCGACCCCGAGGGGGACTACCTTCTGCACGGCCCTCTGCGCTCCGGCAAGGCCGGGCTGGAGCTGCTCAACCCCTCCTGCGAGCGGGCGGGGGAGGCCCTCCACGGGGGCCGGCTCACCCCCGTCTACCCGGCCATCCGGGGTCTCGGCGCCCCGGTCCTGCGGCGGCTGCTCGCGGCACTGCTCCTTGAGATGGATCTCGCTACGATTCCCGAGCCGCTCCCGGCGGCGCTCCTAACCCGCCACGGTCTGCCTCCCCTGGGGCTGGCCCTGGCGGCTCTCCATCGGCCGGGTGAGGGAGAAGACCCCGCGCTCCTGAACAGCCGCCGCAGCCCGGCCCACCTGCGGCTCATCTATGGCGAATTCCTGGAGCTTCAGCTCGATCTCGCCTTCCTCCGTGAGCGCGCCGTGCGGGTCGCCCGGGGTCGTTCCTACCGGTTCGACGACGCCGTCCGGCGCGTGGCGCGGGAGGTCCTCCCGTTCCGGCTGACCGCGGCGCAGAAGCGGGCCCTGGGCGAGATCGCCGCCGATCTGAAGAGCCCCTGGCCCATGCTCCGGCTCCTCCAGGGGGACGTGGGGAGCGGCAAGACGATCGTCGCCGTCCTCGCCCTCGTGATCGCCCTGGAGAACGGCTACCAGGGGGCATTCATGGCCCCCACCGAGCTCCTCGCCGAGCAGCACTACGCCAACTTGGAGCGCCTCCTGGGGAGCCGTTACCGGATTGCCCTCTATTCCAGTGGGGCCCCCGACCTGGCGCGGCGGCGCCAGGCTCTGGCGGCGGGGGAGGTGCAGCTCGCCGTGGGGACCCATGCCCTCATCCAGGACGGGACCGCCTTCGCGCGGCTGGGGCTCGCGGTCGTCGACGAGCAGCACCGCTTCGGGGTCGAGCAACGTCAGATCCTGCAGCGGAAGGGGGACCGGCCCGACCTCCTGGTGATGACGGCGACCCCCATCCCGCGCTCGCTCGCTCTCGCCGCCTATGGCGACCTCGAGGTCTCGGTCCTGGACGAGCTGCCGCCGGGCCGGACCCCAATCGCGACCGAGGTCGTGTCCGCGCGGCAACGGGCCGAGGTCTACCGCCGGCTGCGCGCCGCCCTTGCCGATGGCGACCGGGCTTACGTCGTCTTCCCCCTGATCGAGGGGAGCGACTTGGTGGCGGCGGAGGCCGTCTCCGAGCTCGGGGAGTGGGTGCGCTCCTACCTCGCCGAGTTCCCCAGCGCGGTCCTGCACGGCAAGGTGCCGGCCGAGGAGCGGGAGCGAGTGATGCGCGCCTTCGCCGCGGGCGAGGTACGGGTGCTCCTCGCCACGACTGTGATCGAGGTGGGGATCGACGTCCCGGAGGCGACCTGGATGGTGATCGAGAGCGCCGAGCGCTTCGGTCTCGCCCAGCTCCACGGTCGGGTGGGGAGAGGACCGAAAGCTTCGCGTTGCATCGCCCTCGCCCAGCGGCCGTCGCGCGAGGGGCGTCAGCGTCTGGAAGTCTTCGCCGGCACCTGCGACGGCTTCCGCATCGCCGAGGCAGATCTGGAGATCCGCGGCCCGGGCGACCTCCTCGGCACCCGCCAGGCCGGGCTGCCGGCCTTCCGGATCGCCGACATCCAGCGGGACCTGGAATGGCTGGAGCGGGCGCGGGACGACGCCCGGGAGCTTTTGCCGCGGCTGATGTCGGACCCCGGGCTCGCCGTCCTCTGCCGCCGGGTCCTGCCGTGGGCCGAGGACCGCTCGCGGCGATTCGGGGGAGGGTGGGGGTGCGGGTCGTAGAGGCAACGGAAGCTTGCCCTGCCGCACCGTAGTTCATATGAGGTGGGCCATGCCGGCCCCGGCCGCTATCGAAGAGGAGAGCTCAGATGAAAAAGAAGAGGTTACCTGGTTTAAGCGTGAGCCGCGAAACAATCCGGCGGCTCGACGACCCGGTACTGCGTTTTGCGGCGGGTGCAGACACCGCCGGCGGCCCGCGATGCCAGAACATCACGGCAACGATACAAACGGCTGAGCCCACCTGCGGAGCCACTGATTCCGTCAAGTAAGGTTGAGTAAGAACGAAGCGGCGGCGCGTTGCTAGCACCGCCGCACCTTCATGGCCTTTCTGCGCGCAGCCGACCTCCGAAGCGGTCCAGTGACAGCATCCAGATGTCCCCCTCGGCTGTCGTTCGCACAGCGCACAGCGTTCGGTCGTTCGGCCCCACGCTGGCTCTTACGTAGGAGGAGTGCGGCGGCGGGGTGAGCAGTGTTCGCACCTCTCCGCTCGCGACTTCGACCAGCCGGATCGCATCGGGCTCGGTGAAGAGGATCCGCGTCCCGCCGTGGAAGAACACCGGGCTGCCGCCTGTGCTCGTCAGGCGGCGGAAGGTCCCGTCGGCCATGGACCACAAGCCGACTCCGGGTACTGGAGACTCGTCTTGGCGCAGCAGTTGGCCGGTGAGGAAGCGTCCGTCACGGGACCAGGAGAGTCGGGCAAGGACCTTGCCGTTCTCGACCTTGGGCAGCACGCGGAGGCTCGCAGGCCGTCCGAGGTCCATGATGGCCGCACCCTGGGGCCCATAGGTGAAGGCGATCTGCCTGCCGTCCGGGGACCAGGTGGGTTGGTAGACATTCGCCGGCAGGTGAGTGACCTGGGTCCGTTCGCTGCCGTCGGGCCGGATCGTCCAGGCCTCATACTTGCCGCTGCGGTCGGAGTAGAAGAGGAGATTTCGCCCGTCCGGCGACCAGAGCGGCGCGCGGTCGCGTACGGGATCGTTCGTCAGCTCGCGAAGGTCGCTCCCGTCCCGCCGGACCAGGAGCAGGTCGTCCTGGGGGGAACCGGCCCACAAGGCCAGCCAGGTACCGTCCGGAGAGAGATCACAGGATTGGATAGAGCGCGCGCCTTGGAAGACCAAGCTCGTAGGTCCGCTGACACGTCCCTGTCCAGGGTCGAACGGGACCTGCTCGACGAAGCTGCGGTCGTCGTTCGTGGCGTAGAGCAGGCGATGGCCGTCGCGGGAGAAACTGGGCAGCGCGCTCCACTCCGACGGGGTGGTAATCGGCTCGGGTTCCCCGTGCACCTCGCCCGAGCGCTCGTCGATCTCCACTCGCCAGAGGTTCATGCTGCCCCCCCTGTTGCTGGCGAAGTAGAGGAACCGGCCGTCGGGGTACCAGACCGGGCTCCAGTTGTAATACGCGTCATCGACGACCGTGACCGGAGCGCCGCCGTTGGCCGGTAAGGTCCAGATCGCCCTGTGTGCCCCAGGCTGCGCGAGGCCCCAGAACGCTAGGCGCCAGCCGTGCGGCGACCACGAGGGCTGGACGCCGTCGGCGACGGCAAGCGAACGCCGGGCTCCAGTGGCCACGTCGATCCGGAAGATCTGGCTGCGCGAAACCCGCGAGGCGGGGTCGAAGGCCCCCTCGGTCGCGACCGCGATCTCCTTCCCATCCGGCGACCAGGCAGGATTGAAACCGAAGTCGGTCAACCGCCGCACCGATTCGCCCGTCGCCCCCATGAGGAAGATGCCGCCGCCGTCGCGCTCCGACCGGAAGGCGATGGTCTGGCCATCGGGAGAGTAGGCCGGTTGGGTATCATCGGCCGGCGAATCGGCGGTGAGGTTCAAGGGCTTGCCGCCGGGATGTTGGAGGAAGATGTCGGAATGGCCCGCCACCGACTTGGCATATACGAAGAACGTGCCGTCCGGCGAGAGGCTGGGAAACGTCTCCTTGCCCTGGTAGTCCGTCAGGTGTGTGAAGTTGCTGGGCTGAGGGCCAGGTTCCCCTCGGCTTCTGCGCCAGGCCAGGAGCCCCACCAGTCCGGCGGCTGCAACGAGGGCGAGGCCCAAAGCCGCCATCAGGCCGATCTGCCGCCAGCGGCCGGCGGCGGGGCCCTGCGCGACGGTGGTCGACGCCAGACCCTGCGCCTTGCGCAGCTCCGCCAGGACCTCGACCGCATCCGCGTAGCGCTCTTCGGGGTCGCGCGCGAGCATGTGGGCAACGATCCGTTCGAGCTCCGGCGGCACCTCGGGGCGCAGGCGGGCCAGCGGCTCAGGATTTTCGTAGAGCACCGCGTGGACCACCGCCGCGCCGCTCCCGCCGAGGAACGGCGGGCGGCCGGCGAGCATCTGGTAGAGGACGGCCCCCAGCGACCAGACGTCAGCGCGGGCGTCGACCGCCTCGCCGCGGGTCTGCTCCGGCGCCATGTAGAAAGGGGTGCCCAGGAAAGCGCCCGCCTGGGTGGGGCCGACCTCGCCGGTGAGCTTGGCGATTCCGAAGTCCAGGACCTTGACCGTGCCGTCGTCGGTCAAGAAAAGGTTGGCCGGCTTGATGTCGCGATGGACGATGCCCTGCTGGTGCGCCTTGGCGAGCCCGCGCGCCGTCTGGGTCGCGATGTCTAAGGCCTGCTCGACGGGCAGGGGGCCGCCGGCGATCCGCCGATCCAGACTCTCGCCAGCATAGAGCGGCATGGCGAGGAAGAGCAGCCCCTCTTCGGTCTCGCCCACGTCCAGGATGGTGCAGAGATTCGGGTGCTCCAGTGCGGAGGCCGCTCGCGCCTCGTTCAAGAAGCGCGCTTTGGCGATCGGGTCGCGCACGAGCTCCGGGGCGAGGAACTTGAGCGCCACGGTGCGACCCAGCCGGGTGTCTTCCGCCCGGTAGACGACACCCATGCCGCCGCCGCCCAAGGGCTCGGTGACGCGAAAGTGGGAGACCAGGCGTCCGGTGAACACGGCTGGCACCGCACCGGGCAGGCGCCGTGCTCCTTCGTGCAGGGTCGGATCCTCGTCTTCCAGGTGGTTCCCTTCCACCGCCTCGATTCTCCCGTCTCGGTTTTTACGAAGCCGCCATGATATAGGAACCCGGTGGCACCACACTACGGCAGCCCCGAGGGGATGCGGGTCCTCTTCGTCGCCAACACCCTCCCTCCCACGGACGTTTCCGGCGTCGGGGAACAGGTGCTACAGTTGGCGGCCGGCCTCAGGGCGGCCGGTCACGAGGTGGAGGTCCTCGGCCGCGGCCCAGGCGGGGCGCGGGGCCCGAAGCTGCTCTTTCCGCTCGCGGCGGTGCCCGCGGCCTTCCGCGCTCTAAGGCGTTTCCAGCCCGAGGTCGTCCAGGTGCACGAGTCGGACGGCGCCCTGGTGGCGCTCCTGGCCGTGGCTCTCCGGCCGTCGCTCGATCCGCCCCCCGTCGTCTCCGCGCTGCTCCAGGTGAGCTACGTCGAGGAGCTGCGGGCGGTACGGCCGCTCGTCGCCCCCTCGGGGGAGGTGCTGGGCCGGCCGGGCACAGTCGAGCTCCGCTTCCGGCGCTTCAAGGCGCCGCTCCACGCCGCCCTGGGCTGGCTGACCGCGGCGCTCGCCGACGTCGTCCTGGCCCCCAGCGCCGCGACCGCGGAGGAGATCCGCCGCGACTATGGGGTGGAGCGGGTGGGGGTCCTGCCGAACGTGACCGGTGCGGACTGGCTCCGTTCGATTCCGAGGACGGGCGACTGGCTGCGCGGAGCGCCCGAAGGAGCCCGCCCGCAGGATCGA
>JAXDLD010000520.1:0-6800 GCA_034666805.1 Acidobacteriota bacterium | reverse complement strand
AGACGCTCCCCAGCCCGTGCTTGACCTCCCGGTAGCGGCGGATCAGCGCGCTCTCGGTCAGCCCGTCGAGGCTCTCGACACCCCCCATCTCGTGGCGGATGCCGTCGATCGCCAGCCGGCGCTCCTCGATGAGCTGATCGCCGGGGGGGGCCTCGCCGAGCTGGGCCCAGATCCCCTGGAAGATCTCGCTCAGGCGGTGGTGATCGCGCAGCACCAGCTCGCCCGTGCGGTCGTCGATTTCCTCGCTCAGCCGGGCGAGCAGGAAGTCGATCTTGTCCACCCGCTCCGAGGGCCAGGGGCCGCCGACGTGGGCGTAGAGGTAGAACCGGACGAGCTGGGTCAGGATCTTCTCGTCGTAGTTCTTCACCCGGCGGAAGAACTGGCGCAGAAAGTACGGAGCGACTCTGCTATCCTCCTCCTCGAGAGTGAGAATCAGCTCGCCGAGCCGCCGCTCCAGCCAATCGAGCTTCCCCCCGATGCGGTCGCCCTCGGAGGCGTTCAGGTTCTGGGAGAGCTCCTTGAGCTCCGCGTAGAGCGTCTGAAAATCGTTCGAGTGGTCCTCGGAGGACCGCTGGAGGACGCTCTTCTCCAGGCTCTGGATGAACTGATGGAAGGTCCACGCCGCCCGGAAGCGTTGCGAGGTGTCCGTATAACGGCGGTGAAGGACGGAAAGCTCCTGGACGGTGGCCATGGTCGTATCCGCTCTGGGAGTAGCCTAACTTGATGAAGGATATTACGTCATGGCGGCGGCAAACGAAAATGGCCGGGTGCGGGTCCTCCTGCGGCAGGAAGAAATCGAACGGCGGACGGCCGAGATCGCGGCCGAGATCGACCGCGACTACGGGGCTAGCGCGAGCACGGCCGACCCGCTGGTCGTCGTCGGCGTCCTCAAGGGCTCGGTCTTCTTCATGGTCGACCTGCTGAAAAGGGTGAGCGTGCCGGTGACCATCGACTTCTTCCAGACCTCGAGCTACGGCCAGGGCACCGTCCCCGGCGAGGTGCGGATCAAGAAGGACGTCGACCTGCCGCTGCGCGGTCGCGACGTCCTGCTGATCGAGGACATCGTCGACACCGGCCATACGCTCCGCACCATCCTCGCCCTCCTGCGCTTCCGGGGGGCGCGGAGCGTCCGCCTCTGCGCCCTCCTGGACAAGCGGGCGGCGCGGGAGGTCGAGGTGCCGATCGACTACCGCGGCTTCGAGATCGAGAACGTCTTCGTCGTCGGCTACGGGCTGGACGTCGCCGAGCGCTTCAGGAACCTCCCCTACGTCGGCGTCTGGGAGCCGGAGCCTCCGGCGATCCCCTCCCCCTCCTGACGCCGGCCCCAACCCTCAATCGAAAGGAGTGAACCGGATGGACTTCCATCACACGGAGGGCGCCCCGCGCGCCATCGGTCCCTACTCGCAGGCCGTCTCGGCGGACGGCTGGCTGTACACCTCCGGCCAGGTCGGCCTCGACCCGGCGACGGGCGAGCTCGTCCCGGGCGGCTTCGAGGCCCAGGCCCACCGGGTCTTCGAGAACCTGCGCCAGGTCTTGGCCGCGGCCGGCTGCACCTTCGCCGACGTCGTCAAGGGGACGGTCTACGTGACCGACCTTGCCGACTTCCCCAAGCTCAACGCCATCTACGCTGAGGCCATGGGCGACCACCGGCCGGCACGCACGACCGTCCAGGTCGCCGGCCTGCCCCGGGCGGCCCTGGTCGAGATCGACCTCGTGGCGCGGAAACGCTAGGCCGGCGCGGCGACGAGGAACGCTTGGCGCAGGCGGGCGATCGCCTCGGCGATCGCCGCCCGCGGGACGTCCTTGTGGGTGACCATGCGGACTTCATCTTGGGAGACGGGACTCGCGAGGACCCCGTGCTCCTGGGCACGGGCGAGGAACGCCTCGGTCAGCCCCGGCCGCGCAACGCTGCCGCCGAACGCGGTGGGGCTCAAGCGGAAGACGAGGATGTTGGTGACGACGGCCGCCGGGTCGAGCTCCACCCCGGGGAGCTCGGCGACCGCTTCCGCGAGGAGCCGGGCGTGGGCGTGATCCTCGTCCAGGCGGCCGGGCCCCTTCCGCAGGGCGACTAAGCCGGCGGCGGCGATCACCCCGGCCTGGCGCATGCCGCCGCCGAACATCTTGCGCACCCGCCGCGCCTCGGCGATGAACGCGGCCGCTCCGGCGAGGATCGAGCCGACCGGCGCTCCCAAACCCTTCGAGAGACAGAACTGGATCGAGTCGAAGCCGGCGGCGAGCGCCGCGGCGGAGGTGCCGAGGGCGGTCGCGGCATTGAAGAGCCGCGCCCCGTCGAGATGGACGGGCAGCCGGTGGCGGCGGGCCACGGCGAGGATGGCGTCCGCGTGCCGCCGGTCGTAGACCGTGCCGCCCGCGAAGTTGTGGGTGTTCTCGATCGTGATGAGGCCGGAGCGCGCCCGGTAGCCGGCCGGCGGGGCGATCATGGCCTCGACCGCCACCGGGTCGAGGAGGCCGGTGGGCGACGGGATCACCCGCGGCAGGAGACCGGAGAGGGCCGCCATGGCCCCCATCTCGAAGTGGACGATGTGGCAGCGCGCCTCGCAGATCACCTCGCTCCCCGGCCGGGCGTGGAGGTGGAGGGCGATCTGGTTCCCCATGGTGCCGGAGGGGACGAAGAGGGCCGCCTCCTGGCCGAGGGCCGCCGCCGACTCTTCCTCGAGGAGGCGGACCGTGGGGTCCTCGCCGAAGACGTCGTCGCCGACCTCGGCCTCGGCCATGGCGCGGCGCATCTCGGCGTCGGGACGGGTGACGGTGTCGGAGCGCAGGTCGATCGGAAGTTTCGCCATGATCTCTCCTCCTAGAGCCCGAACCCGATCCGCACCGCGCCCTGGACGATTTCCCCCTTCTCCACCTCGACGACGATCTTGGGAAGGAGGAGGTTCAGGCGCAGGCCGGCGTAGGCGATGGCGCGGGTGGCGTTGTCGGTCCGCTCGGCGGTACCGTGCCCGAGCCGCCCCCGGCTGGAGGTGAAGCCGGCGCCGATATAGGGGGTGAGGAGCGCGAAGCCCTTCGAGAGGAGAAGCTCGGCCCCGAACTGGTGCAGGTCGTAGGCGCCGGAGCCGACCGTGCGGGTGCCGGTCGCCCGGAGCGAGAGGGCGGGCTCCAGGAGGCCGCCCCGGATGAGGGCGTACTGCGCCTCGGCCGAGACGAGCTTGACCTGGCTCCCCAGGGCCTCGCCGTAGGAGACTCCGAGGTCGAGCCCGCCGGGGAGGCCCTTGCGCACCCCCACCCGGCCGATCGAGAGAAAGTTGCCCGGCAGGTTGCCGTTGACGACCGTCTTGAAGAAAGGCTGTCTGTCGAAGCTGGTGTCATAGGTCGCGTCGGCGTAGAGCTCGAAGCCCAGGAGGCCGAGGGGCGCCGCCCCGTGCCGCGGATAGGGATAGAGGTCGGAGCTGAAGCGGCGGTTGAAGGCCGTGAAGTCCGCCGGCGGGGCGGGCGAGACCGGGTCCCACGCCCAGCTCGGGGTCGCCGCCAGGATGAAAAAGATGAGGGCGGCCAGCCGCCGGCCCCACTGCGCCCTGCTCCACCTCTGCTCCATCACTCCGATCCTCCTCTCGCCAGCCTTGGCGAAGCGCTCCATTATGTCTCCTCTGCCAGGTACTCGGCGAGCAGGGTGGCGAGGAGCGAGGAGCCGCCCGTCTCCGCCTGCTCCAGGACCACCTCCCGGCCGAGCCCCGAGAGCCAGCTCAAAAAGCCGAGGTTGCCCTCCCGCGCCAGGGCGGAGAGGTCGTAGGCGGTGCGGTCGGCCTGGCGCGCGGCGACGTAGAGAGCCTGGCCCGGGCCGTCCGGCCGGCCGAGCCGCAGCCAGAGCTCCGCTGCCAGGGCGAGGACTCCGGCGATGCGGCGGTTCTCGATCCCCAGGACCGGCGGGCGCGGCAACGGCCGCTCCAGGAAGGGGGCGAGCCCCAGACGATACGCGGCCCGCGCGAACGGCCGCTCGGCCGGCGGCTCGCCGTGGAAGATCGCCTCGAAGACCCCCTCCCCGCCCTGCTCGACGAGCCGCCGCCGGTCGACCGGGTCGAGCCGCGGCGAGATCGCCTGGACGCAGCTCGCCCGGCGGGCGGCGAGAACCGAGCACCCCTCGGCCCAGAGCCCGGGGTCGTCGGTCAGGCCCGGCAGGAGGGGCCAGACCGCCGCCAACCCGGCCGGCAGGAGGTCGAGCGGCGCCAGGTCGCGGGCGAGGAGCGCTGGGAGGAGGTCGTAGACGAGGACCGCCCCGGGGATCTCGGGGGCCTCGCCGGGCCTCACCTGCACCAGCACGGGGGTGCCTTTCGCCAGGCGCTCGCCGGCGAGGCGGTCGCGCTCCGCCGCGCGCTCGGGCGGGACCGGCGGGAGATAGAGGAGGTCGTCCAGAGGCGCGGGCCCGGCGTCGAGCGTCGCGGCGTGGGCGGCGTTGGAACCGGGGGACCGGCCCCAACCGAGGCGGCAGGCCGCCAGGTCCGTCCAGGGTCCGCCGGGTGCCGGCCAGAGGCGTGGGGTGTAGCGGACCCAGAAGCGCCCGGGCTCCGGGAGCTGGACGACCGGCCGCATCATCCCTTTCCTGACCTATCCTGGCCCTCCCCCGGCTCAAGCCAGGCCGCGAGCGGCCAGGATCTGGTGGACGTACTTGGCGAGCACGTCCACCTCCAGGTTCACCCGGTCGCCCGGCGCGCGGTCGGAGAGGGTCGTGATCTCAAGGGTGTGGGGGATGAGCGCCACCTCGAAGCGGTCGGGCAGCCGGGCGGAGAGGGTCAGGCTGACGCCGTCGACGGTGACCGACCCCTTCTCGACGAGGAAGGGGGAAAGCTCGGGCGGGATCGAGAAGGCGAGCACCCGGTGGTCGGCCAGGTCGCGGCGGTCGAGGACCTCGGCCGTGCCGTCGACATGCCCCTGCACCCAGTGTCCGCCCAGGGGGTCGCCCATGCGGAGGGCCGGCTCCAGGTTGACCCGGTCGCCGGCCACGAGGCTGCCGAGCGTCGTGCGGGCCAGGGTCTCGGGCGACATCTCGACGAGCGACCGGATCCCGCCGGGCTCGTCGGCGGCCGGGAGGACGGGCGCCAGGTCGGTCACCGTGAGGCAGACGCCGGAGACCGCGAGACTGGCGCCGATGCCGAGCCGCCCGGCGAGGGCGGCGCTATGGAGGACGGCGAGCCGCACCCCGCCCTGGCCCGAAGGCTCGGGGTCGGCGAGGATGCTGCCGCTCTCGTTGACGAGACCCGTGAACAACCCTCTCCTCCTCTCGAACGAGGGCCGGCCCGGCCCCCGGCAGCGGAGCCTACCCCGGATTCCGCGCCGCCGTCCATGGCGACAACCGATCACAAAAGTTTGCGGAGCGGCTCTCTTTTGGGCTCGTGGCGCACCCCATCTTTCAGAGCGGAACCTCACACAACGCGCGCGGTGCTGTTATCGGCGTGCTGGCCTTGTTTATCGATTGCTGTTGGCGCATTCCGGGCCACCCCGCCGTGCCGGCCGGGTCTCGTCCCGTCAAGGAGGAGGAAATGAGAAACCTTTCCCGCATGACCGTCGTCCTTGCCTTCGCCGCGGCGTTGCTGCTCGCGCTGCCGGCCCACGCCGCCCCCCCCCAGCGATCGCATGCCGCGCCCGCCACCTCCTCTCAGGCGATCTCCGCCTGGCTCGGCTCCCTCTGGGCGGACTTCACCCGGCTCCTGGCGCCCGCGGCCAGCCCGCCGGCCAGCCACGGCAGTCAGACGCGCAGCATTGGCCAGCCGGGCCAGCCACGGTTGTTGAGCACCCAGGGCGGCACGTGCATCGACCCTGACGGCTGCGTATTGTACTGAGAGAGGCCTCTGTGATGGCCATGGAGTCGTCCGGGGGGTGACTTGTCCCTCCACCCTCTTGCGCTTTGCTGCGGAGATCACTACAATGATTGGAGTCAAGATAGAAAAAGCGATGGACGAGCATCCCAACTCCCGCGAGGTGCTGGGCCGGTTCGCAAGCCATACCGCGACGGCTGCAGAGCGTACCTCCGTCGTCCGCCACCTGCTTGCGGGCTGCAGGTACTGCCAGACCCATTTGAGTCAACTCTGGCCGACCGCGCCGGAGATGGACCGCCTAGCCGAGGTCCAGGACAGTCGCTACGACGTCGCCTTCGCGCGTGCGCTTGACCGCGCCTGCTCGGCCTTCAGCTCCGCTCCGGGCTCGAACGCGCGGCAACTGCTGGCGGAGCTCGACACCCACCCTCCGAAGAGTCAGGAGATGTTGGTCCGGAACCTCCCACGGTTCTGGAGCTCCGAGCTCTGCAACACCATGATCAACCGTTCCCACGAGGCGCGCTTCACCAGCACGGCCGTGATGCGCCAGCAGGCGCAACTCGCGGTGCTGGTCTCCGAGAGCCTTTCTGCCGAGCCGCATGCGCCCGGAGAGATCGCAGACTGCCGGGCCCGCGCCTGGGTCGCTCTCGGTAACGCCCTCCGCGTCTCAGGAGACCTGAATGGGGCCGAGGGTGCCCTGCTGACAGCGCAATCGCACCTCAAAGGCGGTAGCCGTCACCGCTCCCTTTATGCCCACACTTTGAGTCAACTCGCCTCCTTGCGACTGGACCAGCGACGGTTCGAGGACGCCCTGGCCCTCATCGAGCAGGTGATCCAGATCTGGCGCGAGCTCGGCAATGGTCGCGAACTGGCGCGGACCTTGATCAAGCAGGCCATCGTAACGGGTGAGGCGGGCAAACCCCGGGCCGCCGTACAGATCCTCAGGAGCGCCGGCAAGCTCGTCGACAGCAGCGCCGAGCCGAAGCTCGCACTCATCCTCATGCAAAGCATCATCCGCTTCTACATCGACGG
>JAXDLD010000519.1:0-4433 GCA_034666805.1 Acidobacteriota bacterium | reverse complement strand
CTCGTCGAGCACCCCCGCCGCATCGTCGACCGTCGCCAGGTTGTACGCGGCGACCCCCTCGGTCGCTCCCACGGTGGCGCCGGCCCAGCTGTCGCCCGTGCCGAAGGCCCCGAAGAGGACGTTGGCGAAGGAGCGGTTCATCGCCTGGCTCATCTTCATCGAGAGGAGGAACCCGGAGGTGCCGTCGAGCGCGCCGGCGATGATGAGGACGGGGTTGCCGAGGGCGAAGCCGGTCGACGCGGAGGCCAGGCCGGCGTAGGAGTTCAGGAGCGAGATGACGACCGGCATGTCGGCGCCGCCGATCGGCAGGACGGCGAGGATGCCGACCGTCAAGCCGAGCACCCCCATGAGGTAGAAGAGGACGGCCCGGGTCGGGTCCTGGACGAGAAAGCCGAGGAGGACCAGGGCGCCCAGGAACATCGTGATGTTGGTGCCGTTCTGCCCCTTCCAGGTGACCGGCGCCCCGGTGATGATCCCCTGGAGCTTGCCGAAGGCCATGATGCTGCCGGTGAAGGTGAGGAAGCCGAGGAAGACCTCGAGCGCGAGCGCCCCCATGATGAAGCGGTGGGCGGTCAGGTAGTCGCCCCCGAGGTGGATGTACTCGACGACCCCGACCAGAGCCGCCGCCAAGCCGCCGAAGGAGTGCGAGAGCGCGATCCGCTCCGGCATCTTGGTCATCGGGATCCAGATCGACATGGCGGCGCCGATGAGCGAGCCGATGATCAGGCCCGGCACGATGAAGCGGAAGCTCTCGATGTCCTTCAAGAGGAGCGTGCCGACGACGGCGATCAGCATGCCGACCGAGCCCAGGGCGTTGCCCGCCCGGGCGTGCTTGGGCGAGGAGAGCCCCTGGAGGGTCAGGATGAAACAGACCGAGGCGATCAGGTAGGCGAGGGGGATGTAGGACTGGATCATGGCTTGTCGGTCGGGCGGCGGCGGAACATGCGCAGCATGCGGTCGGTGATGAGGAAGCCGCCCACCGTGTTGATGGTGGCGGCGACGACCGCGACGAAGCCCAGGACGTTCGAGAGGGTCCCGTAGTGCGCCCCCGCGGCGACGAGCGAGCCGACGAGCGAGATGCCCGAGATCGCGTTCGTCCCCGACATCAAGGGGGTATGGAGGAGCGGCGGGACCTTCGAGATGACCTGGTAGCCGAGAAAGCCGGCCAGGACGAAGACATAGAGAGCGAAGAGCAGCGCGTCGTTCGACATAGGGGCCCCGGAAAAGAGTGTTCCAGAGGATAAGGGTGCTTCAGGCGGGCGTATGGTAGCACGGGCGGCCGACGGGGTCGGGCCGCAACCGCTGGCGGCCTCCTCGGGTCCCCGTTTTTAGCTTGGAAGGCGCTCGCCACCCTGCCCGTGGACGACCGCCACCCTGGTCGGCAGCCATCGCCGTCCTCCTGGCGACGATCGCCAGCCTTCCGGCGACGACTGCCAGCCGGCTGGCGACGACTGCCACCCTGGTCGGCGAGGACCGCCACCCTGCCCGTGAGCACCGCTACCCTACCCGGCAGTCACCCCCAGCCTGCTGGCGATGACCGCCACCCTACCCGGCGGTGATCGCCGCACTGCTGGCGAGGACCGCCGCACTGCTGGCAGGGACCGCCACCCTACCCGTGAGCACCGCCACCCTGCCTGGCAGTCACCGCCAGCCGGCTGGCGACGACCGCCACTCTACCCGGCGGTGATCGCCAGTCGTCCGGCGACGGTCGCCCGCTCGGCCCCAGCCTGGGCGCAACCCCCTGGCCGACAGGCCGGGCCGGCGAGGGCGCGGGGAGGCGCTCTGCGACGACCGGCCCCACCGTCAGCGGGACGAGGTCGGCCGCGAGCCGCCCCGCCGCGTCGGCAGCGCCGGTCTTCCACCCGGTGCTCCCTGGGGCGGCCGGGAGGAGGTCGCGCAGGAAGGGGAGCGCTTCCAGGGCCTCAGAGCGATTTCGAGGCCTACGCCGAGCTCTGCGCGGGGGCGTAGTATCATGTCTTCGGACCTGACGACCCCCGGCCAGGGGGCAAGGAGCCTGCACTGAGCGCAACCCCCGACCTCCTCATCTACGACCGCCAAAACCGCCTGGCGGCCACGGTCGACATCCGAGCCCGGCGCGGAACCTCGCGGGAATGGGCCGCACAACTGCGCCAGAACCTGCTGCAGCACGAGGGTTTTCGGGGAGCCCGGTTCTTCCTTGTCGTCGCCCTGGACCAGATTTACCTCTGGCCACAGACTGACGCCACACCCGATCTCTCTCTGCCGGCGTACGAGGTCGAGGCAGAGATCGTTTTCAAGCCTTATCTCGTAGGTACGAGGCTCGATTTGCGGGCGGTCGACGGGATGACGTTCGAGCTTCTGGTCTCCTCTTGGCTGAGCGCTCTGGTCTATTCGCGTGGATCTGCACCGAGCGGCCAGGGCTGGCTGGAGGAGTCCGGGTTCCTCGAAGCGGTACGCAATGGCAGGCTATACGACCAAGCCGCCGCTTGAACGTCTACGTCGAGTCAAACTTCGTCCTTGAGCTGGCACTGGCTCAGGAGCAGCACGGCAGTTGTGAAGAGCTGTTGCGCCTTGCCGAGGAAGAGCAGGTACGGATCATCCTTCCCGCCTACTCCCTGGCGGAACCCTACGAGACACTGAGAAGGCGGCACTTGGGCCGCGCTCAGGTCAAGAGGACGCTCGATAAGGAGATCCGGGAGCTTTCCCGGAGCGCCAACTACGCCTTACAGGTGCGGGACTTCGGAACCGTAACCTCCCTCTTGATCGACAGCGGGAGGGAGGAGATCCAGCGCCTCGAGGCCACCCGGGCGCGACTTTTGAGGATAGCGGAAATCATTCCTCTGGACGGTTCGATCCTACGGTCCTCGTCTGACCTCCAGGCTGCCTATGATCTCGAACCCCAGGACGCCACCATCTTCGCATCGATCCTCCTCCACCTCGCGCGTGCCGAATTCATACTTAGCTGTTTCTTGAGTCGCGACCAGGACTTCGAGGATCCGGACCTGGTCGAGAGGCTGGGACGGCATGGCTGCAAGCTGCTGTTCCGGTTCGACCACGGGGTCGGATATGTCCAGAGCCTGCTTTCCCGGTGAGGATGGTTCGCGAGCCCCCGCCACCTGCGCCTCACTGTTATAGAGTCCCGGGTCTGACATGGAGTAGCGACCATCCGCCTTCCACCCAAGCCCAGCGCCTACGCCCAGGCCGGGGTCGACATCGACGCCCAGGAGAAGGGGCTCGCCCAGGTGAAGAAGCTCGCCAGGGCGACCTTCACCAAAGGGGTCCTCTCGGAGATCGGCAGCTTCGGCGGCCTCTTCCGGCCCGACCTCTCCGGGATGACCGAGCCGGTGCTCGTCGCCTCGGCCGACGGGGTGGGGACCAAGCTTGCCGTGGCCAAGATGGCCGGCAGCTACGGAACCGTCGGCCGCGACCTCGTCAACCACTGCGTCAACGACATCCTTGTGCAGGGGGCTCGGCCGCTCTTCTTCCTCGACTACGTGGGGGCGGGCGTCCTCGAACCGGCGAAGATGGTCGAGCTGGTGCGCGGGGTGGCCGACGGCTGCAAGGAGAACGGCTGCGCCCTCTTAGGCGGCGAGACGGCGGAGATGCCGGGCTTCTACCAGCCCGGCGACTATGAGCTCGTGGGCTTCATCGTCGGCATGGCCGACCGGCCGCGGCTCCTCGACGGCTCGCGGGTCGCGGCCGGCGACGTCCTGATCGGCCTGCCCTCGGCCGGCCTCCATACCAACGGCTACTCGCTCGCCCGGCGCATCCTCTTCGACCACCTGGGTCTCGCGGTCGGCGACCGGGCGCCGTGGGAGACGGGCAAGAAGGTCCGGACCGTGGGCGAGGCGCTCCTCGCCCCCCACCTCTCCTATCTCCCGGCCTTCTCTCCCCTCCTCGGACACCCCGCCCTCCACGGCCTCGCCCACATCACGGGCGGCGGCCTGACGGACAACCTGCCGCGCATCCTCCCCAAGGGCACCCACGCCCTGATCCGGGTCGGGAGCTGGGAGATCCCCGAGCTCTTCCACTTCCTGCAGGAGAAGGGGGAGGTCGAGGTCGAGGAGATGTTCCGCGTCTTCAACATGGGGATCGGGATGGTGGCCGCGGTCGATCCCAAGGGGCTCGCCGAGATCCTTGGCGTGCTGCGCAAGGGCAAGCAGCGGGCGTCGATCCTCGGCACCGTCCAGAAGGGGGCCGAGGGGGTCGTATACGACCTCGGGACGGACGCCGTTGATACCGACGGAGCCCCCGGATGACGCCGGCCCGGCTCGGCGTCCTCCTCTCCGGCCGGGGCAGCAACTTTCTCGCCCTCCACGCCGCCATTGAGCGCGGCGAGCTGCCGGCCGAGATCGCCCTCGTCGTCAGCAACGTGGCGGAAGCCCCCGGGCTCCTCCGCGCCCGCGAGCTGGGCCTGCCGGCGGCGGCGATCCCCCATCGCGGCGAGCCCGACC
>JAXDLD010000518.1:0-3840 GCA_034666805.1 Acidobacteriota bacterium | reverse complement strand
ACGTACTCCATCGAGATGTAGGGGATACCGTCGATCTCCCCGAAGTCGAAGGTCCGGAGCACATTGGGGTGGGTGATCTTCCGCGCCAGCTTGATCTCGCTCTTCAGACGCTCGAGCTGACCGCGGTCGCCCCACAGCTCGCGTTTCAACATCTTGAGCGCCACCAGGTCGTCGAGCTCCCGGTCGCGCGCCTTGTAGACCACCCCCATCCCGCCGGCCCCGAGGACCGAGAGGATCTCGAAGCGGCGAGCCATCAGCGCCCCGGGTTCGATTCCGGAGAGCGTCGCCAGAGTCGAGACCGCCTCCCCCGCCTTGCCGTCGGGAGTCGCGACCCCCGCGACACCGGCCCGGCCGGCGGTCAGCCGGAGCGCCATGGTCCCGGAGAGGACGTAGAGGAGCTGCGGGCTGACGAGACCGCGGCGCGGGGCGAGCTGGTAGCCGGCCTGCTCGAAGCTCGCTTTCAGCTCGTCGTGGACCTCGCGCGAGAGCACGACCTCACCAGAGGTGGCCTCGCGGGCCAGGCTTTCGAGCTGGGCCACCGGAGCGCCCACCACGGCGCGCTCGCTCTGCTCGCCGAAGGGGACGGGGCCGAGCGCGACCCGGCCGGCGGTCAGGGCGACGAGCGGCGCCTCTGGGTCGTCGCCCGCGTTTTTCAAGATCTCCGCCGCGGCGGCGAGCGCGCGGACAGCCCGCTTGTCGCCGTCGAAGCGGGCGAGCACGTGGTGGCCGAGGACCGCTTCGAGCTGGCCGCGGGCGGCGGTGATGGCGGCCGACACCCGGGCCAGCTCGGCGCCGAAGCGGTCGAGCACCGGCTCCGGCCCGGCGTCGGCGCGGAGGGCGCCGTAGCCGCGGAGCTCGACCCCCATCAGGAGCGCGTCCTTGGCCTGCGGGTGGCCGAGGGCGGCGCGGCCCTCGCGGGGCTCAGGGAGGCTCTTCGACAGCTCGGTGACGTAGGCCTCCATGTCGCGCTTCTCGCGGAGATCGGAGAGCAGGTCGTCGAAGGCGCGCCCGAGCTGGCCCACCTCGTCGCCGCTGCCGGAGCCGACCTGCTGGTCGTAGTCCCCCTTGCGCGCCGCCTCGGTCGCCGTCAGCAGCCGCCGCACGGGGGCGAGGGTACGCCGGGTGAGGCCGAAGGAGACGAGCGAGGCCAAGAGGATGGAGACGATGCCGGCCAGGAGGAGGGCGGTGGCGATCTGGCGGTAGTCCGCGGACTCCTTTTCGAGCGAGGCCAGGGCGACGCTCGCGCCCACCGGCTTTCCGGCGGCGTCCAGGAGCGGGGCGAGGAAGGCGATCCAGGGCTCGCCGCGGACCGAGATATCGGCCCGCCGGATCGACTTGCCGGCGACCACCACGGTCTCCATCATCCGCTTCATCTTGGCGTCGGCCATGAGCACGGCGATCAGGCTGTCGGCGGTCTGCCGCGGCAGGGTCGACGCCACCACCCGCGGCGACGTCTCCCCGGCGGCACCGGCGGCACTGGCCGTGCTGACGTAGGCGACATCGGCGCCGCTGATCTTGTTGACCTCCAGGGCCGAGAGGTCGTTGATGGCGAAGCCGGTGACGAGGAACCCCAGGAGGGTGCCCTTGGAGAGCGGGACGGCCACGGCGTAGTAGAGGTTCCCCCCGTCCTGCCAGACGCCGGCGGCCTCGAACTCCGCCCGCGCCTTCTGGATCAACGCCCGCTGCGAGAGGTCCTGGCCCACCGCCTCCGGCCGGTCGGTGCGGGCGATCACCTTGCCGTCCGGATCGAGGAAAATGGCGAAGTCGAACCCGAGATCCTTGCCGCGCTCGGAGAGGAGGTCGAGGATCGAGCGGGTGTCGCGCTCCGCCAAGTAGGCGGCGACGGCGGGGTCGGCGGCGAATAGGCGCGAGATGAGCCGCAGCCGCTCGTAGCGCTCGGTCTGGAAGGCGGTCTGCACCGAGGAGCTGCTCTCTAACGCCTCGTCGGCCGCCCGGCGGGCGGTCTTCTGGACGAGCCAGTAGGTGACCGCCACCGCCGCGCCCACGGCGAGGGTGACGAGGAGCGAGGTGACCAGGAAGATCCGGGTCGCCAAAGAGGGCGAGAAGCGCCGCCGGCTAGTGCCTGTATCCGTCACGGCCGGAGGCGAAGTAGGATTTGCCGTTCTTGTCGAGGTGGGAGGGGACCTGGGGGCGGGTGACTTCGACCTTGGCGGTGATCGGCGCCGGCCCCGCCGGCAGCTGGATCGAAACCGTCCACGGCTCGGTCTGCTCGTGCCACACCGTGAGCTTGCCGCCCCCCTTGGGCAGGCCGGTCAAGACGAAGGTGCCGTCCTCGGCCGGGGTGGCGAAATAGGGGGTGTCGACGACCAGGATGTAGGCGACCATGGAGGGGTGGACGTTGCAGTAGACCCGCACCAGGCCGGGGCTCTCGAAGGTCTTCTCCTTGCCCGGACCCTTCTTGTAGAGGCCGAGATCGAAGGCGTTGCCGGGGGAGACCGAGAAGACGTTGTGGAGGATCGGGTCGTCGTTGGGGAAGCGCACCCGGCCGCCGCGCGGGACGGCGAGGACCCGCGGCACCAGCTCCTTGCCCCGGGTCACCATCTCGAACGGCTTCCCGGCCCGGAGCGATGCTGCCGCCGAGGCCGCGGATGCCGCCGACGTCGCCGATGCGGGCTCGAAGTAGACGATCGCCTGGCGTACGTCGCTCCCCTTGGCCGCCCCCTTGCCGCCCTTCCCCACCAGCTCGATCCGGCCGTGCAGCTCCTCGGCCCCCAATGGATGGAGAGAGGCGGCGAGGAGGAGGAGCAGGAGCCCGATCCGGGGAACGCTCATACGTGGAAGCGCAAGGTGGAGAGAAGCTCGTTGTTGTGCCGGGTGGCGCCCGAGGCGAGGATAAAGTCGTTGATCGCGTACTCGAAGGTCAGGTCCATCCCGGGGACGATCCCCAGCCGCAGCCCGAGGTCGATCTTCGTCCAGTCCCAGGCGAAGCTCGGGGCCGTCGTCAGGGGGTGGTTCTTGAAGTCGTTCTTGAGCTTCGAGTAGCGGACCGAAGGCGCGATCGTGGGGAAGAGCTGACGGCCGTCGACCGCCCAGACGAGCGGCAGGTCGAAGCTCCAGGCGAGCTCGGTCTCGAAGCCCTTCCGGGGCAGGCCGGCGAGCTTCTGGTCGACGTACTGGCTGAAGAGCGAGAAGCCGCCCAAGTAGAGCCAGACGTTCCCCCCCACCTCCTGCTTCTGGTTGCCGTGGATCGTCTGGAGCGGCGTCAGGTTGAAGGGGCCGCGGAGGATCTGCAGGTCGCCCTGGTAGAAGGTCCCCTCCTTCGCGATCCGGTCCGAGAGCGTGCGCTTGTGCCCGAAGACGAGGACGTCCAGAGAGTCTCTCCCGCCTAAGTCGGCGAAGCGCAGGCCGACCGCCCCCGAGAGCTGCGGGTTGCGCTTGGGATTGAAATCCTCGACCTCGGTGTCGTAGAGGATGACGATGCCGCTTTTGAGCTCCGGGTTCGGATTGGGCTCTAGGAACTCCGGCGTGCCGTTGTCGCCCGCCAAAGCGTTGGGGTCGCGCAGGAAGAGCGGGCTGCCGGTGGTGGCGGAAGCCTTGAAGTAGAGGTGGCGCCCGGCATTCACCCCCAGCTCGGCGCCCATGTCGTTGAAGCGGTTGAAGGCGGTCGAGACCAGGCCGTAGCTCTCCAGGTGACGGTCGTTCTGGCGCTCGAAATGGCTGATCTTGCCGAACTTGAGATAGGCCCCCGAGCCCTTGGGGAGCACCCCGGGGTCGGCCTCGCGGCCGAAGCGCACCCAGAGCTCCTTGACGTCGGTCCGCTTGCCGGAGGAGGTGGGGTTGCGGTCATAGAGGTCGAGGAAGTCGAGCCGGCCGTGGGCG
>JAXDLD010000517.1:0-2632 GCA_034666805.1 Acidobacteriota bacterium | reverse complement strand
TGCCGTCGCTCCCCCAGATCTCGCTCGCCGGCCCGGAGCCCGCCCAGACGACCACCCGGTCGCCGGCCGGCAGCAGGTAGTGCGAGTCGGGGGAGACCGGCGCCACGATCGCGGTGCCGGCGGGGGTGCCGTCGCTCGCCCAGAGGGTCGCACCGCCGCTGGCCGCCGTCGCGAGGGCGAAGGCTTTGCCGCCCGCCGCGGCGAGGTCGACCACCTCGCCGCCGATCGCGGCGAGCTTGCGGGTGCCGGCGACCGTGCCGTCGGTCGCCCACAGCTCGCAGCTGGTGGCGTGGGGGGGGCAGAGCTGGAAGAGAATCTTGCCGCCACTGCCGCTGCCGACGCGCAGCTGTTCGTCGGCCCCCTCGGGGCTCAGCCGGTAGGTGCCGGCGGGGGTGCCGTCGGTGCGCCAGAGGCGGCGCGGCGCCTCGGCGGTGAAGAGGAGAACGTTGCCGAGCACTCCCATCGGCTGCGGCTGCCCGCTGCACGGGCCTGGGCAGAGGTCGGCCACCTGAAAGGTGCCGAAGGCGGTGCCGTCGCTCGTCCACAGCTCGGTGCCGGAGGCGTCGGTCCGGTCGGGGAAGTAGACCCTGCCGCCGGCCGCCACGAGCCAGGAGGACGGGCCGCCCAGGTCTCCCGGGGAGAGGTCGACCGGGCCGGGGTTGAGGTCGCGGGCCAGGATGGCGACCTGGGCCAGTGCGGGGGGAGCGACTGCCAGGAGGGTCCAGAGCAGGGGAACGAGCGCGCGGGTCTTCGCCATCTAGCCTCCAGGAGGGGAAGGCTCATTATTTCACAGCGGGCTGTTTGTCCACCCGTGGTACCAGGCCTCGACCGCCGCCGTCGCGAAGCCCTCCCGCTGGTAGGCGCGCTGCGCCCGCACGTTCCTCCCCTGGGTGACGACGCTCACCCGCTCGATCCCCTCCGCCGCGAACCAGGCGAGGGCCTCGCGGATCAACCTTCCCCCGAGGCCCTTGCCCTGGGCGGCGGGGCCGATCCCGAGGAGCCCGATGCGCGGCGGGCCCTCGCGGTGGCAGGTAATGTAGCCGGCGGCGCGGCCGTCGACCTCGGGGACGAGGACACGGTCGGCCTGGCCCCGCACCCCGTTCTCGATCCAGGCCTCGTAGAGGGCGTCGCAGCGTTCCCGGGGGAAATGGCCGTCGTAGTAGAAACGGCTGTCGGCGTGGTTCTCCCGCGCCAAGGTTCGCAAGATCGGGAGATCCCCTTCCTCGGCGGGACGGACACGGACTCCGTCGGCCGGCGTCGGTGGAGCGGCGGGGAGGGCGGCAGGGGGGATGCGGCGCTCCAGGGTGACACGGACGTCCATCAGGCGGAATCCCTCGTCCTCGGCGTGCCGGAGGGTCTCGGCGTCGGCTAAGTCGGCAAGGAAGTAGAGGCAGTCGATCCGGTGCTCCCGCCGGAAGGCGCGGATCGCCGCGACCGCCGCCGGGTCCAGCCGGTGGGGGAGGACGCTGCCGATGCGGACCCCGAAAAACTCGGAGTCCCAGGGGAGATACCGGCAGGTCTCCGTGCTTTCCCCCATCACTTCCGGTGCGAGACGGTCGTGCGCACGGTGTAGGGCGGGCTGTCCATGAGCCGCAGGTGGATGCGCGCCACGTACTCGCCGAGGATGCCGAGCGAGAGGAGCTGGACGCCGGAGAGGATGGCGACGAGCGAGGCGATCATGGCGAAGCCCGGCACCGCCACCCCCTCGACAAGGGTACGGCCGACCACCCAGACGAGGGCCCCGAAACCGAACAGGGTGAAGATCAAGGCGAGGAGGCTCGCCAGGCGGAGCGGCAGGACCGAGAAGCCGGTCACCATGTTGAGGCCGTGGCGGACCAGCTTGCGGAAGGTGTAGTTCGACACCCCGGCCCGGCGCCGCTCGTGGCGGATGGGGGTGGCCGAGAAGCGGGTCGTCCCCCAGGTGAGGAGGACGTCGACGGGAATCCCGCCGTGCGCCCCGGCGAAGGCGTCGCGCAGACGGGTGCGGAAGACCCGGAAGGCGGAGACCATCCGCGCCGTCTCCGCCCCCATGGTGCGCTCCATGGCGAGCTTGGTGAGCTGCGAGGCGGCGTCGCGGAGGAGCCCGTGCTGCTCCTCCTCCGCCGTGCCGTAGACGACGTCGGTCGCCGGGTCGAGCCGGGCGAGGAGCTCGGGGATGTCCTCCGGC
The DNA here is from genome assembly GCA_034666805.1 of Acidobacteriota bacterium. Classification (GTDB taxonomy): domain Bacteria; phylum Acidobacteriota; class Thermoanaerobaculia; order Multivoradales; family UBA5704; genus DASQPA01. Next base: position 465 of record JAXDLD010000517.1, on the reverse strand, counting down.
CGGTGCTGCAGGTCGTCGTCCAAGGTGATCGTCAGCTCGCCACGGGCCGCCCGGATGCCGCAGAGGAGGGCGTTGTGCTGGCCGTAGTTGCGCATGAGGTCGATGCCGGTCACCCAGTCGTGCCGGGCGGCGAGCTCCTCGATCACCGCCCAGCTCCGGTCGCGGCTGCCGTCGTTGACGAGGATGACCTCGAACCAGCCGAGCTCCCGGGCGAGCACCGGTTCCAGCCGCGCGATCAGCTCGGGCAGGATCTCGGCGCTGTTGTAGACGGGGATGACGACGGAGCCGGTGGTCATGGGGGCGATCCGGGACGCCGTCCCTCGAAGAGGACGTTGGCGTAGGGGGTGCCATCGGACATGGGAACGATGGTGATGGCGAAGCCGCGCTCCTCGAGGAGCCGCCGCCATTCCGCGGCGCTCCGGAAGTGGAAGCGCTGGCGGAAGTGACCGCGGGCCATGGCGCAGA
>JAXDLD010000516.1:0-3214 GCA_034666805.1 Acidobacteriota bacterium | reverse complement strand
CCCCTGCAGCTCCGGCACCCTGGGGGCCCTCGCCACCGGCTCGGCCCGCACCCTCGTCCACCGCGCCGGGGCGGTGGCGCTCAAGGAGGGGTGGCCCCTGGTCCTCGGCTTCCGCGAGACCCCGCTCTCCTTGGTCCACATCGAGAACATGCGCCGCCTCCTCCTCGCCGGGGCGACCCTCCTGCCGCCGGTGCCGGCCTTCTATATCGGCGGCGAAGACCTCGGGCGTTTCCTCGACCACTACGCTCTGCGCGTCCTCGACCGCTTCGGGATCGCCGAGCCGGGGGAGCCGGGGTTACGATGGGGGGAGGAGTAGACCACCATGCCCGCCACCCATCTCCGCCCCCTCCACACCCTCAAAATCGTCCTTGAGATGATCAAGGTCGAGCACACGATCTTCGCCCTGCCGTTCGCCTTCCTGGGGATGCTGCTCGCCGCCCACGGCTGGCCGTCCTGGGGGACGGTCGCCTGGATCGTCGTGGCGATGGTCGGAGCGCGGAGCGCCGCCATGGGGTGGAACCGGCTGATCGACCGCCGGATCGACGCCGCCAACCCGCGAACCGCCGGCCGCGCCCTGCCGGCCGGGCTCGTCTCCCCGGCCGCGGTGAGCCTCTTCATCGCCGCCAGCGCTCTCCTCCTGGTCCTCGCCGCCTGGCGGCTCAACCCCCTCGCCCTCGCCCTCTCCCCCCTGGCGCTCGCCATCCTCTTCCTCTACTCCTACACCAAGCGCTTCACCTGGGCCTCGCACCTGGTCCTCGGCCTCTCGCTCGCCGGCGCCCCGCTCGGCGCCTGGATCGCCGTCCGGGGCGACGTCACCGCGGTCCCTCTCGTCCTCGCCGGGGCCGTCCTCCTCTGGGTCGCCGGGTTCGACGTCCTCTATGCCCTCCAGGATCTGGAGTTCGACCGCCAGACGGGCCTCAATTCCATCCCGGCCCGCTTCGGGGTCGTGGGCGCCCTCTGGCTCTCCGGCCTGCTCCACGCCGCCATGCTCGGCCTCCTCGCCCTCCTCCCGCGCTTCTACTTGGGGCTGGGGGGCGGGTTCTGGCTCGGCTGGGCGGGGTGCCTCGCCCTCCTCCTTTACCAGCACTGGGTGGTCCGGCCCGGCGACCTGAAGCGCCTGGACGCCGCTTTCTTCCAGGCCAACGGCCTCCTCTCCATCTGGCTCTTCGCGGCGACCGCTCTTGATATACTGCTCGCGTGAGCAACCTTGGCGCCATCGACCCGTCGACCTTCCCAGCTCCTCTGCGCGACCTCGCGACCAAAGTGCGGGACGGCGTGCGGCTCGATGCCGCGGATGCCCTCCTGTGCTTCACGACCCCCCACATCCTCCACCTGGGGCGGCTCGCCGATACCGTGCGCCGGCGCTTGAACGGCAACGTCACCTACTTCAACGTCAACCGGCACATCAACCCGACCAACATCTGCGTCTACACCTACAACTGCAAGTTCTGCAGCTTCGCGGCGCTCCCCGGCGAGAGCCACGCCTGGCAGATGAGCCACGACGAGGTGTACGCCCACGCCGCCGACCAGGGGGGTAACGCGGTCACCGAGTTCCACATCGTGGGCGGCCTGCATCCCGACCTCTCCCTCGACTGGTACCTGGAGATGATGCGCGGCCTAAAGAGCCGCTTCCCCGACGCGCACTTGAAGGCCTTCACGGCGATCGAGATCGGCTGGTTCGCCAAGCACGAGAAGATCTCGATCAAGGAGGTGCTGAAGCGCCTGCGCGACGCCGGCCTGGGGTCGCTCCCGGGCGGCGGGGCCGAGATCTTCCACCCCGAGGTGCGGGCGATCATCTGCGACGGCAAGTTGGACGCCGACGAGTGGATCGAGGTCCACCGGACCGCCCACAAGATGGGGATCAAGAGCAACTGCACCATGCTCTACGGCCACGTCGAGAAGCCGGAGCACAAGGTCGACCACCTGCTGCGCCTGCGCGACCTCCAGGACGAGACCGGCGGCTTCAACGCCTTCATCCCGCTCGCCTATCACCCCGAGAACAACTACATGGGGCTCGTGTACCACACGACAGGGAGCGGCGACCTGCGCCACATCGCCACCGCGCGGCTGGTGCTCGACAACATCCCCCACATCAAGGCCTACTGGGTGATGATCACCCCCAAGCTCGCCCAGGTCGCCCTGCGCTTCGGGGCGGACGACCTGGACGGCACGATCGTCGAGGAGAAGATCTACCACATGGCCGGCGCCGGCACCGCCCAGCAGCTCACCCGGCCCGAGCTCGAACGGATCGTCCGCCTCGCCGGCTTCGTGCCGGTCGAGCGCGACACGCTCTACAACCCGCTCCTCCCGGCCGCCCTCACCATGCCGGCGACCTCCGCCGCGCCGGAAAAGAGCCACGCCGCGGTTTGAAGCCCGACACCCTAGGCATTCACTATTTGGCGGTCGACGGCCCCATCGGGGTCGGCAAGACCACCCTGGTGGAGATGCTCACCGCCCATTACGAGGGGGTGAAGATCCTCGAAGACGTCGAGAACCCGTTCCTCGGCGACTTCTACCAGGACCGCCCGGGCGCCGCCTTCCAGACCGAGCTCTACTTCCTCCTCTCGCGCTACAAGCAGCAGCAGGACGTCCACCAGCGGAACCTCTTCGACCGCCTCCTGGTCTCGGACTACACCTTCCAGAAGAACCGCATCTTCGCCTACTTGAACCTGTCGGACGACGAGCTGATGCTGTTCGACAAGCTCTACACCCTCCTCGAACCGCAGATCCCGGTCCCCGACGTCGTCCTCTACCTGGTGGCGGACGTCGACACCTGCATGGAGCGGATCAGGAAGCGGCAGAGGAACGTAGAGAAGTCGATCGCGCCGAAATACATCGCCGAGTTGATCGACGCCTACAATCACTACTATCATTACTACAGCCGGTCCCCACTCCTGGTCGTGGACACGCGTCACATGAACTTCCCCGACCGGCCGGCCGACTTCGAGGATCTGCTCTACCGCCTCGCACGGCCGATCAAGGGGACCGAGTACTACCAGCCGCTTGGATCCCACTAGTCTGGCCTGGCGCCAATAACGCCAACCCAGGCACCGGGACCGAGACGGAATCGCCAGCGCCGCCTCAACGGCGCGCGGTACGCCGCAGAGGGCCGGATCTCCCGAGGGGGACCGGCACCTCGCAGACCGGCCGGCCGCGCTCCCCAGGGGTGTCTTAAGGCCCTTCCGTCTCCAGGCGGAGGGGCTTTCCGGTTTTA
>JAXDLD010000515.1:0-10010 GCA_034666805.1 Acidobacteriota bacterium | reverse complement strand
CCAGGATCGTCACCCCTTCTCTCTGCCTTGCGGATACCTTCATCATTTCCCTCCTAACCTTGGATCTCTTGCCTCTCCGCCGCACCCGCTTTCGGGCCGCCGAGGCGCTTGCGCAACGTCACCACGGTCCCGCCGCCGGGGCGGGGTCCGTACTGGATTTCGTCCATGAAGCTTTTCATGTAGAAGATGCCGCGGCCGTTCGGCTTGAGCAGGTTCTCGGGCGCCAGGGGGTCTTGGAGCTGGCTGGGATCGAAGCCCACCCCCTCGTCCTCCACCCGGATGACCAGGTCGGCGCCCTCCAGGTCGGCGTCCACCCGCACCTTCTTGCCAGGATCTTGAGCGTTGCCGTGCTTGATGGCGTTGGCGACCGCCTCGCGGACCGCGATGTCCACCCAGTGGCGAGCCTCACCGTCCATCCCCAGGCGTTCCAGGGAGTCGTTCAGCACCACCTGCACCAGTTCGATGTTCTCGAACCGGCTGCCGATGGCGAGGTGGAACCGGTGGTTCTCCGGCATGGCGCGGAGTCTAGCAGATCCCCTACCCGCCGGCCGCCTTACCGAGGAGCTTCAGGGTGGTGGGGATGACGACCAGGAGCTGCACGCCGTCGAAGAGGGCGTGGGCGGCGATGGCGGGCCAGATGTTCTGCCGCCAGCGGACGAGCTGGCCGTAGATCAGGGAGAGGAGGGCGATCCCCACGAGGAGGAGCGGCTGGCCGTAGGCGAGGTGACCGAGGACGAAAAAGGCGGTCGACAGCCAGAGCCCGATCCGGGGCTGGAGGAAGCCGCGGAAGAAGGTCTCCTCGACCACCCCGGCCGAGAGCGCCGCCAAGACGCGGACCGCGAACGGCAGGCCGGCGATCCAGACGACGAGCTCGGGCGGCTTCTGGGGGGCCGCCCCCGCCGCTCCGAAGGCGTAGAGCAGGAGGGCGAGGACGACGGCGGCCAGGAGCACCGCGAACCACGACCCCACCCCGACCAGGACGCCCAGGCCGATCTCGTGCGGCAGGTCCGGGGTGAGGAAGCCGAGCTGGGCCGCGAGCACCCGGCCGAGCGAGGGCCGGGGCGGTGGCGGGGGGGGCGGGAGGACCGGCGGCGGGAAAACTTCCGTGCGCTCCAGGGCTTCGGCGTTCTCGGCGTGCTCCACGAGCTCGTAGGGATCGGGCTCCGCCGGCGGCAGCGGAGAGTCCGGCCGAACCGGCACCGGGGCGGGCCGGGGTTCCCGCACCCCGGCGAACCCGGCGAGGAACCAGACCGCGAGAGTCCCGATCATGAGGAAGTGGACGAGGAAGAGCCGCGGCGCGGAGAGGTGCGAGAGGTCGAGCGGCGGGGCCGCGCGACCGAGGTTCGCGAGATTGCCGTAGAGGGCGATCCAGAAGAAGAAGGCGAGGGCCAGGAAGCCTGCGGCCCGCCGCCAGAGCCGCGCGAAGCCCGGCGGCAGGAGGCCGCGCGCCGCGCACAGCCGGTCGACGGCAGCGGCGGAGAGGGCGGCGAGGACCGGCGGCAGGAAGAGCCGCAGCTCGAGGAGCCAGCGCGCCTCGGGGAGGGGCGCCGCCATCAGGTCTTTCTCTTCTGCCGGTAGCTCCGGAGGACGACCATCGCCGTGTTCAGGCGCTGGATCCGCCGGTTGCGTTGCTGGAGCGCCGGGGTGTCGTCCTGGGCCGGGATCTCGCCGCGCAGCTCGCGCAGGTGGCGGTCCATCTCGAAGGTGAGCTGGTCCAGGTCGGAGCGCACCATGTTCTTGAAGGTCCGCTCGTTGACGGTCGTGTAGCCCTCCGCGATATCGCGGGCCATGGCGTAGGCGCTGCCGCCGGAGAAGGAGGACATCGGGGCGGATGATAGCAGGCCCCGTGCTATCATCCCCAGGCGGCAATCGGTCCCGCCGCAAATAAGCCTGCAATTCGCGAGACGTGAGCGAAGGAGGAGCCCCTTGAGCCGCTTTCCGGGCGTGGATTTCATAGATTTCGATGCGCTCCTTACAGACGAGGAGCGCCTGGTGCGCGACACCGTGCGCACGTTCGTCGACGAAAAGGTGAAGCCGATCATCGAGGAGTGCCACCGGGAGGGGCGGACCCCGCTCGCCCTGGTCCCCGAGATGGGCGCCTTGAACCTCTTCGGCGCCAGCATCTCCGAGTACGGCCTGCCCGGCCTGGGCGGGGTGGCCTACGGCCTCATCATGCAGGAGCTGGAGCGCGGCGACTCGGGGCTCCGGAGCTTCGTCTCCGTCCAGAGCTCGCTCGTCATGTACCCCATCTACGCCTTCGGCTCCCAGGAGCAGAAGGACCGCTGGATCCCCAAGATGGCGACCGGCGAGGCGATCGGCTGCTTCGGCCTGACCGAGCCCGACTTCGGCTCGAACCCCGGCGGCATGCGGACGACCGCCAAGCGGGTGGGGAGCGACTGGGTCATAAACGGCAGCAAGCAGTGGATCACCAACGGCACCTTGGCCGACGTCGCCGTCGTCTGGGCGAAGACCGAGGACGGGGTGCGCGGCTTCCTCGTCGAGAAGGGGACCCCGGGTTTCACCTCGGCCGACCAGCACGGCAAGTTCTCGCTCCGCGCCTCGACGACCTCGGAGCTCGGTTTCCACGACTGCCGCATCCCGGGCGAGAACCTGCTCCCCGGCACCAGCGGCCTCAAGAACGCTCTCATGTGCCTCAACCAGGCGCGCTACGGGATCGCCTGGGGCGGCCTGGGGGCGGCCATGGAGTGCTACTACACGGCTCTCGCCTACGCCAAGGAGCGGGTGCAGTTCGGCGGCCAGCCGATCGCCTCCCACCAGATGGTGCAGGAGAAGCTGGTCTGGATGGTTTCCGAGATCACCAAGGGGCAGCTCCTCGCCCTGCAGCTCGGCAAGCTCAAGGACCAGGGGCGCCTCAAACACCAGCACATCTCGCTCGGCAAGAGGAACAACGTCTGGGTGGCCCGCGAGTGCGCCAAGCTCGCCCGCGAGGTCCTGGGCGCCAACGGGATCGTCGACGATTATCCCGTCATCCGGCACATGCTGAACATCGAGTCGGTCTTCACTTACGAGGGGACGCACGACATCCACGCCCTGATCATCGGCGAGTCGATCACCGGCATCCCCGCCTTCGAGCCGCCCGCCCGGCCGGTCAAGGCGACGATCCAGGCGGAAGAGGCGGAAGCGGTGAGGAGCGGGCGTTGAGAACTTTAGATAGTCACCTCGAGCAGGACTTCATCCGGGTCACCGAGGTGGCGGCGATCGCCTCGGCCAAGACCATGGGCTTCGGCGACCGCCGGCACTCGGACCAGGTAGCGGTCGAGGCCATGCGGCGCGAGATGGACAACCTGGAGATGGACGGCCGGGTGGTGATCGGCGAGGGGGAGCGCGACAAGGCCCCCATGCTCTTCGTCGGCGAGCCCCTGGGCCGGCTGCGCGGCCAGGACGGCGCGGTGGCGGTCGACATCGCCGTCGATCCGCTCGAAGGGACCAACCTCTGCGCCACCGGCGCCCCGGACGCCATCACGGTCCTCGCGGCGGCGGAACGCGGCGGCCTCCTCCACGCTCCCGACATCTATATGGACAAGATCGTCGTCGGCCCCACGGCCCGCGGCTCGATCCACATCGACGCGCCGGTCGCCGAGAACCTGCGGAACATCGCCGCCACCTTCAACCGCAAGGTGAGCGACCTGACCGTCGTCGTCCTCGACCGCGAGCGCCACGCCCAGCTCATCAGCGACATCCGCACCGCCGGGGCCCGCATCCGGCTGATCGGCGACGGCGACCTCTCGGCCGGCATCTCGGCGGCGGTCCGCGGCACCGGGGTGCACGCGGTGATGGGGATCGGCGGCGCCCCCGAGGGGGTGATCACGGCGGCGGCCATGCGCTGCCTGGGCGGCGAGATCCAGGCGCGCTTGAAAGCGCTGTCGGAGGATCAGGTCGAGCGGGCGAAGAACGTGGGGATCAAGGACTTGAACCGGATCTACAAGACCGAGGACCTGGCCCCCGGCGAGCAGATCCTCTTCAGCTCGACCGGCGTGACGGACGGCGAGCTTTTGAAGGGGGTCCGCTTCTTCGGCGGCGGCTCGCGCACCTCGACCCTCTTCATGTCGCTGTCGAGGAAGCTCATCCGCTTCGTCGACACCATCCATCGCGACCAGGTGACGACGCCGGTCCGTTTCCTGTAGAACCGCGGCCCCATGATCAAGCCGGACCACTGGATCCGCCAATGGGGCGCGAGCGGCGGCGTGACTCCGTTCGAGCCGTCGCAGGTGAACGCCGCCTCCTACGACGTGCGGGTCTCGGACCACTGGATCTGCCCGACCCGCGATCCCGAGGAGTTCCGCGCCCCCCACATCAAGCTCTTCCCGGGGGAGGTGGTGCTCGCCTCGACGATCGAGCAGGTCCGCATCCCGCGCACGGTGGCCTGCGACCTCAAGCTCAAGTCCACCCTCGGGCGGCTGTGGATCAACCACTCGCTCGCCGGGTGGTGCGACCCGGGGTTTGAGGGCGACATCACCCTGGAGCTCCAGAACCTTGGACCGGCGCCGTTCGTACTCGAAGCAGGCAGGAGAATTGCACAGCTGATCTTCATCGCTATGGAGTCCGAGCCCGAGGTCGCCTACGGCGAACCCGGCTCGACTTCCCACTACCAGGGGCAGCGGGGGACGACACCTGCCCGCAAGTAGAAGGGGACTGGGATGCAGATCGCGCCTGTGGAGACTGTCAACCGTTTCAGCTATTCGCATCGCACTATAATCGGGGCGGCGGTCACCATGGGCATCGTTGGGAACCTCAAGACGATGCAGCTCGAAGAGCTGCTTCAGTGGCTCTCTCAGAGCAAGAAGAACGGTACCCTCCAGATCAACAACGGGAAGGTCGAGAAGAAGATCTTCTTCAAGGACGGCCGCATCATCTCGTCCGCCTCCACGAACCCCGAGGAGTACCTGGGCCACTTCCTCGTCAGCCACGGCCTCATCAACGAGCTCGAGCTCACCAAGGCGATCGAGCTCCAGGAGCAGACCCACATGCTCCTGGGGAAGATCCTGGTGACGACCGGTGCCATCGACGAGAGGGAACTCCACCGGCTCCTGCGCCTGAAGGCCGAGGAGAGCATCTACAACATCTTCTCCTGGGGCGAGGGGGAGTTCCGCTTCCTCGACGACGTCCTCCCCGAGAGCATGATGGTGCCGATGAACCTGGACATCACGGCGATCGTGCTCGAAGGGGTGCAGCGGGTCGACGAGTGGCGGCGCATCCGCAAGGTCATTCCCACCCCGGAGGCGATCCCGGTGACGGTGGCCGATTTCGACGTCTCCGAGCTCGACCCCGGAGCGCGGCAGATCCTGGAGCTGGTCAACGACGAGCGGACGGTCGAGGAGATCCAGCTCCAGACCCACTCCTCCGAGTACCACGTTTGCCGGGTGCTCTTCGAGCAGTACCAGCAGGGGCGCCTGAAAATCGTCAAGCCGCGCTGGAAGACCCGCTCGGGCGAGATGGTCGTGGCCGCCCCGCTCCCGGCGCCGCCGACGAACGGCTCGCCCGCCGGGTCAGCCGGAACTGCCGGGTCCGTCAATCATGAGCCCCTGGGCGCCTCCTCTCTCCTCAAGTCGTCGCAGGGCTACATGCAGCAGCGCAACTACGAGCAGGCCCTCCGTCACCTGCGAGCCGCCAAGAGCCTGGAGCCCGAGAACAAGGAGGTCCAGGAGGCGATGCAGAAGGGTGAGAAGACGATGCGGGAGGAGCTGGAGCGGGCCGGGGTCACCCTGACCTCGGTGCCCAAGCTCGCCATCACCATGGACCAGCTCACGACCGTGAAGATCTCCCCCCAGGAGGGCTTCATGCTAACCCGCATCAACGGCAGCTACGACATCCAGTCGATCGTCAAGATCACCCCGATGCCGCAGTTGGACGCCCTCCTCGTCTTCTGGAAGCTCCACCAGGCGGGGCACATCCGGCTGGATGTGAAGAAGAGGTAGGGGCAGGCCCCGAGGGTTGCCCCTACGGCAACCGCGGTCTCGATACGTGCGGGTTCCCCCGGATCGCAAAGCGCAGCGGCCAGGCCGCCGCCTCTCCCGCATAGGCAACTCCCACCCGCGGCCCTCGCGCCACGGCCTCCTCCGCGACCGGCATACCGTGGGTGATCCGCAGGGGACCGCGGTCCAGCCGCACGGCGTCCAGGGCGCGATCAATCTGCATCGCCTTGCAGAGCTTGCCCGGCCCGCCGGCGAGGTCGCCGGGGCGGGGCGGCCGGGTGAGGCCCCGATTCGCCGCCATCTCAGCGATTCCCTCGACCGGCGCCCCGGCGCGCAGGAGCACCGCGCTCCCCACCCCCGCCTCGCCGGTCACGGCGTTCAGGCAGAAGTGCATGCCGTAGATGAAGTAGACGTAGGCGTGCCCCCCCGCAAGATAGAGGCTCTCGTTGCGCGCGGTGCGCCGACCTCCCGACGCGTGGCTGGCGAGATCGGGGGCGCCCAGGTAGGCTTCGGTCTCGACCAGCTCGACGACCAGCCGCATGCCCCCGATCTCGTGGACCAGGTAACGCCCCAGGAGATCGCGGGCGACGACCTCGGCAGGACGGCGGTAGAAGGAGAGAGGGAGCGAGCGGAGGGGATCCATGGGAGGGGGTACGGTATCAAAGGCGGATAGCGGAAGGCGGAATGCGATGGCACGCCCGTTGCTCTCCTCTCCGCCATTGCCGCACCGGAGGGGAGGGACATCCTCTGTATATAATCCCCCCACCGCCATGAGACCCGGACCCGAAACTTCGATGCGCCCCGCGACGGCGGGTGGAGGGATTCCAGCATGGCTGTAGAACCGATCGTCCAGGCTTTCTACCCGGCTCTGCCCCACCTCTTCGCGGAGCTCCCGGACGCCTTCGCCGGACGCTACGACCCGGAGGCGCCCTGGGCGCTCCTGGGCGAGCCCCTGACCGAAATCCTGGACGCCCTCCCCTCGGACGCGATCGAGATCCGGCCGCTGCCCGACGTCCACCTGGCCGGCGACCGGATCGCCATCGGCCGCGGCACCCGCATCCATCCCACCGCCGTCATCGAGGGGCCGGTCTGGATCGGCCGGGACGTCGAGATCCGGCCGGGCGCCTACATCCGCGGGGGGGCCTGGATCGGCGACCGCTGCGTGGTGGGGGCGAACACCGAGATCAAGTGCGCCATCCTCTTCCCCGGCGCCCACGCGCCGCATCTCAACTACGTCGGCGACTCGATCCTCGGCTCCCGGGTCAACCTGGGGGCCGGCACCATCCTCTCGAACTTCCGCCACGACGGGCGCGAGATCCACCTCCCCAATCCGGCAGGTAGCGGCCGGATGCTCGCGACCGGCCGGCGCAAGCTCGGCGCGATCCTGGGCGACGGCGTGCTCACCGGCTGCAACAGCGTCCTCCATCCGGGGTGCGTGGTGGGCCGGGGCACCCAAATCTACCCCGGGGTGCAGCTCCGCCCCGGCGTCTACCCCGAAGCGAGCCTGATCAAGCTGCGGCAGGAGATCGAGATCGCGCCCATCCGCGAGCGCGGCACGGAGAGCCCGCGGTGGTGAGCGGCTACCCTCTCCCCGCCTGCCCTACCCTGACGGTGCGCAATCTCGCCGCCTCGACCCTCTGGTACGAGGCCGGGCTCGGGTTCCGCATCCTGTTCACGACCGCGGACGGCTGCGACGACCCCCTGCTCTCTCACCTGCGCTGGGCGGACAGCTCAGACCTCGTGCTCACCGCCGACGACCCGCAGGTCCTCCAGGCCGGGGCGCGCGGGCTGGGAGTCACCCTCCGCTTCGCCGTCTCCGGGAGCGTCGACGCCCTGGCCGAGCAGGTGAAGAGCTACGGGATCGAGATCCTGATCGGCCCCGTCGATCGCCCCTGGAAGGCGCGCGAGTTCGTCGTCGCCGACCCCGACGGCTACCACCTCGCCTTCACCGGCCGGATGGCAGAGGAGCTGCCCTTGGAAGCCCTGGCAGCCATGGAGCTGATCGAAGATAAAGCGGTGGTGACCGCGATTTAGGCCGCGGGCCGTCCGCCGATCACCTGCGCCGCGAAGCGCTCCATCTCCTCGTGCTGGGGGCTGAACTGGAGGAGGAGGAGGTCGACACCCGCCGCCTCGAGCTCCGCGATTCGCTCGCGCACCTGCTCGGGGGTGCCGACGAGCTCGGCGCGAAGGCCGCGGTTGGAGACCGAGTACTCCTCGAGCGAGACCCGGCGTTCGAGCTGGGTCCCGGCCAGCCACTGCTGGTAGTTGGCGTACCCGGCGGCGCTCTGCTGGACGTTGGTGATCCGCTCCCTCTCCCGCCGCGCCTCGGCCTCCGAGTCGCGCACGATCACGTAGCCGGCGACCCCGTAGCGCATCGGCGGCAGGCCGAGCCGCTCCCGCCGCGCCGCCAGGTCGGCCACCTTCTCGCGGATGCGCCCGGGCGGATCGCCATGCATCACGTAGGCGTCGCACTGGCGCGCGATCAGCTCCTTCGCCGCCTCCGACTCGCCGCCCGCGTAGAGGATCGGACGCGGCCGCGAGACGGGCTTGGGCTCGAGGACGGTCTCGGCGACCCGGTAGTAGCGCCCTTCATACGAGAAGCGCGGATTCTTCCAGACACCGTCGACGACGTCCAGCCACTCGGCCGTCCGCGCGTAGCGGTCGTCGTGCGAGTCGAAGGCGACGCCGTACTGGGTCGCCTCCTCCGCCCACCAGGAGGAGACGACGTTCAACGACAGCCGGCCGCCGCTGATGTGGTCGATGTTCGCGGCCTGCTTGGCGAGGAGAGCCGGGAGGTGGAAGGTCGGCCGCACGGCGACCATCAGCTCCAGCCGGCGGGTCACGGCGGCGAGGGCCGCCGCGGTCGACCAGGCGTCGAGCGAGGGCGCCTGGACCCCTTTGATGTCGTTCAGGTTGAGCTCGGCGATGAGGGTCAGGTCGAAGCCGATCTCCTCGCTCCGCCGGGCGAGGCGGCTCACGTAGTCCCAGGAGGCCTCCATCCCCTCGTCGGGGACGTTGCGGAGCCAACCGCCGAAAACCGGCATCCAGTAGCCATATCTCACGGCTGGGCCTCCGCTTCCAGGTAGTCGACGAGCTTGACGAAGGGATCGAAGCCGACGACCCTCGGGGCGTCGGCGACGAAGTTCGAGAGGGCGTTGATGTCGTAGTAGAGGAGCTTCCCGTCGCGGTCGTCGATCATGTACTCGACCCCGCCGACGTCGATCCCGGCCGCCTCGAAGATCCGCTCGACGTCGGCGATCACCTCGGGCGGCGGGGTGTACCCCTCGACCCGGATGCCCCGCTTCGGAGCGTCGACCGCGCAGGCCGCCCCCACGAGCGCCACCCCGCTCGCCGTCTGGCAGGCGTCGGCCGGGCAGATGTTGAAGACGTCCTCGGGGCTCCAGACCTTGATCCCGTAGAGGTACTTGCCGCCCAGGACCTCGACCCGCACGATGTGCCCGCCACGAGAGGGGACGAACTCCTGGACGAGCGCGGTGCTGTCGATCCCGAGGTCGATCGTCCCCTGCTCCGCCGCCGCCGCCAGCGCCTCCGGGCTGTCGTAGCGCACGATCCCCGCTCCGCTGCCGCCCAGGTTCGCCTTGACGACGACCGGGAAGCGCAGGCCCTCCGCGGCCGCCGGCGCCTCGGCCGGATGGTTGATGACCCGCGCCCGGGGGTACTCCAGACCGAGCCCGGCGAGGAGCGAGAGCTGGAGAGCCTTCGAGGTCTCGACCCGGAATCCGCGCGAGCCGTTGATGACCCGGGTCCCCAGACGCTCCAGGTGATCCAAGTAGGCGGAGGTGTGGAAGATGCCGTGGTGCGACCCGCGCAGATAGGCGGACGGGCTCATGCGGTTGAAGAGGAGCGCATAGAGGCGCTCGCGCGCCGCCACGTCGTAGCGGTGCCGGCGGGCGTCGACCCGGACGTAGGGCGTCCCCCGCCGGTCGAGCTCGGAGAAGAGCGGCCGAAACCACTCCTGCTGCTCGTGGTAGATGGCCATGGGCCGGGTCGATGGCATCGCGGATCTCCCCCAAGAGAAAACGCGGGGATTATATAGGACCATTCGGCTAACAATTC
>JAXDLD010000514.1:0-8159 GCA_034666805.1 Acidobacteriota bacterium | reverse complement strand
CGTCGGCGGTCAATTTCCAGCCTACCGCGTTGACGTTCGCCCGCACCTGCTCGGGCGAGGTCGCCCCGGCGATGACCGAGGCCACGGCTTTGTGGCTCGCGAGCCAGGAAAAGGCGAGCTCCAGGAGCGTGTGACCGCGCCGGGTCGCAAGCTCGGCCAGCTTCTCCGCGATCTCCTCATTGCGCTCGCTCCGAAAGCGCCCCGCGCCCTGCTGGCCCGACAGCCGGGCGCCCGCGGGGCCGGGCTCACCCTTGCGGTACTTGCCGGTGAGGAGGCCGCTCGCCAGGGGGAAGAAGGGGAGGAAGGCGAGCCCCAGGCGCTCGCATTCGGGGAGAACCTCGGGCTCGGGGTCGCGCTTGAGCAGGCTGTACTCGTTCTGGACGCTCACGAAACGGGCGGCGCCGCCTTTGACCGCGGCCTCGGCTTCGCGGATCTGCTCGGCCGAGAAGTTCGAGCAGCCGATCTCCCGCACCTTGCCGCTCTTCACCAGCTCGTCCATGGCGGCCAGGGTGTCGGCGATGGGGGTCTCGGGGTCGGGCTGGTGGAGCTGATAGAGGTCGATGTGATCGGTCGCCAGCCGGCGCAGGCTGTCCTCGGCCGCCTGGCGGACGTAGGCGGGCTTGGCGCCCTGGCGGGCGTCGTCGACCTTCATGCCGAACTTGGTGGCGAGGACCACCTGGTCCCGGCGGCCGGCCAGGGCCTTGCCGAGGAACTCCTCGCTCTTGGTGGCGCCATAGATGTCGGCGGTGTCCAGGAAATTGATTCCGGCGTCGAGCGCCGCGTAGACGACGCGCGCCGTGGCGTCGGCGTCCAGGCGTCCGCCGAAGTTGTTGCAGCCGAGGCCGACCAAGGAGACGGTGAGCGATCCGATACGGCGAGTTTCCATGTCTCCATCCTCCCGCACGGATCGTACCACCGGAGTCTCCCGGGGCCTCTTCCGTACTCCTGGCGATCGTCGCCAGTAGGCTGGCGGTCGTCGCCGGCAGTCCGGCGGTCATCGCCGGCAGTCCGGCGGTCATCGCCGGCAGTCCGGCGGTCATCGCCAGGTAGGGTGGCAGTCATCGCCAGCAGTCCGGCGATCACCGCCAGGTAGGGTGGCGGTCATCGCCAGCAGTCCGGCGATCGTCGCCAGGAGGGTGGCGGTCATCGCCGGCAGTCCGGCGATCATCGCCAGGTAGGGTGGCGGTCATCGCCGGCAGTCCGGCGATCATCGCCAGGAGGGTGGCGGTCATCGCCGGCAGTCCGGCGATCATCGCCAGGTAGGGTGGCGGTCATCGCCGGCAGTGGGGCGATCATCGCCCGCAGGACGGCGAACGCCTCGATCTCGCGTCCCTCCCCCCTGGGCGGGGTGCGGGCGGGGATGGGGGGAGGAAAGGAGGGGGGTGGCATTGGGACGGAAGCGGCAGCGGAACGCCCGCTCCCGTCCCTCGGGAGGTGCCTTACGCCTGCTGATGCCCGGCACGGATGCGCCCGACCTGCTCTTCGGCCCCCGGCCCGGCCGCTTCGAGCAGGGTCGCGAGAGCGAGAGGCGAACGGATGATCGCCTCCAGAAGATGGAGCCCCTCGGCCCACCGCGGCTCACAGCGGTCGAGCCAACCGGCGACCTGGGGGCCCTGCTCGCCGTAAACCGCGACCAGGGGGTAGCCCTCGGAAGTCGCCCCTTCCTCGATATAGAAGAGCGGCTCGCGGTCGATCACCGGAAGGAGGACGGAGAGGAGCCGCGCCGAGGACTCTGCCAGTTATTCAAATCGGCAGGATACGAACTCTGAAATCGGAAGGGTCAATGACGACAAGAGCACCTGTCTCCAGTACATTTTGCTGTTGAAGCAGCGCCCGAAGAACTACAGCTCCGATGCTCGCGGGCAGCACGTCCTCGGATCGGACTTGGATGACGCTGGGGCCGGCGGCATGCGTCAAGGCGAGCAGGTGGCCAAAATCAAGATCGTGGGTGAAGACAATAAAGCCATGCTCCCGAGCCCAGTCCAAAATCTCGCGGTCTTTCGCCTTTGGATCTCCGACCTCGGACCAGTGAAGTGCTTCGATTCCATGTTGCTCAAAAGTCTCTCGCCAGGCCGGGGAGAGACCCATGTCTATGAGAATCTTCAACCGCGCGCCACCGAAGCCTCAATCTCTTCCACGCGCCAGGTGGCATACGTGAGGGCTGCCCGGATGTCTTCCTTCTCCAGATAGGGATAGGCTTTCAGGATCTCCTCTTCCGTATGGCCGGAAGCGAGCAAACCGAGGATGGTCCCAACGGTGATTCGGATGCCCCGTATGCAGGGCTTACCGCCCATGACTCCGGGATCGAGGGAAATGCGGTCGAACGCTGGCACCGTGCTTCCTCCTATAAGGATAGGCAGTATATCAACGAGGATCTAGCGGCTGCCTCCTGACCCTCACCCGCGTTCAGCTGCCGGGCTTGATCGCCCCCGCACCGCCCACCCACTGCGGATCGCTCAGGTTCCACCCGCCCCCCAGAGCCCGGTAGAGCTGCACCAGAGTCGCCAGCCGGTTGTAGCGCGCCTGGGCGAGGAGGATCTCGGCCGGGAAGAGCTGCTGCTGCGCCTGGAGCACCTCCAGGTAGGAAGACAGCCCCGCCACGTAGCGCTGGTTGGCGATCCGGAACGCCTGCTGGTAGGCCCCCACCTCCCGCGCCCGCGCTCTCTCCACCTCGGCGTATTTCTGATAGCCGACGAGCGCCGTCGAGACCTCGTTGAAAGAGTTGTTGACACTCTGCTCGTAACGCACCCGGGCCTGCTCCCAGCGGGCGACCGCCGCGCGATATTGGTTCCGCAGGCGGCCCGGCTGGAGCACGGGGCCGAAGAGGCCGGCGCCGATCGACCAGGTCTTGCCCTGGCGGAAGAGCTCGGTGAGCTGGGGCGCCACGCCTCCCAGGGCTGCGGTCAAGCTGATCTGGGGGAAGAAGTCGGCCTTCGCCACGCCGACCTCCGCGTTCGCCGCGATCAGGAACTGCTCGGCCTCCCGGACGTCCGGCCGGCGCTTCAGGAGGTCGGAGGGGAGGCCGGGGGGGATGTCCGGCGGCAGGAACTGATCGTTCAAAACCGCTCCGCGCGGGATCGGACCGGGGTTCCTGCCGAGGAGGAAGGCGAGCTGGTTCTCCTGCGCCACGATCTGTCTTTCGAGGTCCGGGACGTTGGCGGCGGTCGCGGCGAGGAGGGCCTCGGCGCTCGCGGTCTCCAGGGCCGAGGCGGCGCCGCCCTGGAGCCGGCGGTTGAAGAGGTCGAAGGTGCCCTGGAAGGCAGCCGTCGTCCGGCGCGCGATCTCCAGTTGCAAGTCGAGCTGCCGGAGCTGGAAGTAGGTCGTGGCGACCTCGGAGACGAGCGAGAGGTAGACCGCCCGCCGCGCCTCCTCCGAAGCGAGGACCTGGGCGAGCGCCGCCTCGTTCGCGCGCCGGATGCGGCCCCAGAGGTCGACCTCCCAGGAGAGACCGAGGTTGACCTGGGCGAGGGTCCCCACCGCTCCGGCCCCGGAGGAGAAGAGCGACGACTGCCCGTGCCCCACCTGCACCTGGGGGGTGAGGGCCGGGAAATACTCCGAACGGACGATGCCGGCATTGGCCTCCGCCTCGGCCACCCGGGCGGCGGCGAGCCGGACGTCGTAGCCGTTGCGGAGCGCCTCCGCGATCAGGCCCTTCAAGGCGTCGTCGTTGAACACCCCCCACCAGGCCTGGTCGGCGAACGAAGCGGCGTCCGCCGGGGTCGCCGGCCCGGCCTGCCCGCGGGTCACCTCTGGGACGGCGACCTGCGGCCGCTGGTACTTCGGGCCCGAGACGCAGCCGGCGAGGGCGCCCAGGAGGCAAAAGCCGGCGAGGACCGCAACCGGCCGGCTCATCGGCGCCTCTCCGAGGCGACCGGCACCTCTTCCTCGGGCAGGGGGACCGCATCGTCGAAATCTCGACCCTGGGCACCCTGGACGCCGCCATGGCTGCCAGGGCCGCCGGCGGGGAGGGGCACGAGAGCGCCCCTCTGGGCGTGCTTTTTTTCCGCCCCGCCGATCCGCTCGACGAAGACGAAGAGGACGGGGATAAGGAAGATGGCGAGGAGGGTGGCGGCGAGCATGCCCGAGACCACCACGGTGCCTAAGATCCGGCGCGAGGCGGCGCCCGCGCCCTGGGCGATCCAGAGCGGGACGCAGCCGAGGATGAAGGCGAACGAGGTCATGAGGATGGGCCGCAGGCGGAGCTTCGCCCCCTCGAGCGCCGCCTCCGCCAGGCTCCTCCCCTTCTCGAACTCGGCCTTGGCGAACTCGACGATGAGGATCGCGTTCTTGGCCGCGAGGCCGATCAGCACGACGAGCCCGATCTGCCCGAAGACGTCGAAGTCGTAGTGCCGCAGCAGGAGCCCGAGGAAGGCGCCGAAGACCGCCACCGGGACCGAGAGGAGGACGCTCCAGGGGAGGGTCCAGCTCTCGTAGAGGGCGGCCAGGATGAGGAAGACGAAGATGATCGAGAGCAGGAAGACCCGTCCCGTGGTCCCCGCCGCCTTCTTCTCCTGGTAGGAGAGGTCGGACCAGTCGAAGCCCATCTCGCGCGGCAGGGTCTGGGCCGCCACCTGCTCTAAGGCATCCAGGGCCTGGCCCGAGCTGTAGCCGGGGGCCGCGGCGCCGGTCACCTGGGCGGCGCGGAAGAGGTTGAAGCGCTGGGTGTATTCCGGGCCGGCGGTGGTGCGGATCGTCGTGATGGCGGAGAGCGGCACCATGTTGCCGTCGTTGTTGCGGACGTAGAACTGCCCGATGTCCTCCGGGCGGACCCGCTCCTGCCCCTCGCCCTGGAGGTAGACCCGCCACTGCCGGCCGAAGCGGTTGAACTGGTTGACGAAGCTGCCGCCGAGGAACGACTGGAGCGACTGGTAGACGTCGCCGATGGGAATCCCCTGCTTCAACGCCTTGTCGCGGTCGACGTCGACGAAGACCTGCGGCACCGCGGCGCGGAACGCGCTGTTGACGTTCGCGAGCTCGGGGCGCTTCCGCGCCGCTTCCAAGAACTTCTGCAGGTTCTGGTTGAGGAAGCCGACGTCGCCGCCGCTCCGGTCCTGCACCCAGAGCGAAAAGCCGCCCGAGGTGCCGAGGCCGGGGATGGCGGGCGGCTGGAAGGCGAAGACGGTCGCCTCCGCGATCTGCCCACGGAAAGTGTCGTTGAGCTTCGCCACCAGCTCCTTGGCCGTGCGCCCGTTGCCCTCCCGCGCCGCCCAGGGGTCGAGCGAGACGAAGAAGAAGGCGTTGTAGGAGGCCGAGACGTAGGACAGGAGGCTGAAGCCGCCGACCGTGTTGTAGTAGCGGACCCCCTTCGTCTTCGCCAGGATGGCCTCCACCTTGCGGCAGACGGCGTCGGTCCGCTGGAGCGAGGAGGCGTCGGGGAGCTGGACGTTGAGATAGAAGTAGCCCTGGTCCTCGTCGGGCAGGAAGCTGCCCGGGACCTTCTTGCCGAGCCCTCCGGCGAGCAGGCTGAAGCCGAGCAGGATCAGGAGCGCGATCGCCACCTTGCGGATGAGGAAGCCGGAGGTCTTGAGATAGCCCCGGGTCGCCTTCTCGAAGCCGCGGTTGAAGGCGCCGAAGAAGCGGGCGAGGAGCCCCCGGGACGCCTTCCGCGGCCGGAGCAGGAGGGCGGAGAGGGCCGGCGAGAGGGAAAGGGCGTTGAAGGCCGAGATCAGGACCGAGATGGCGATGGTGATCGCGAACTGCCGGTTGAGCCGCCCCTGGATGCCGCCCAGGAAGGCGACCGGCAGGAAGACCGAGGAGAGGATGAGGGCGATGGCGACGACCGGCCCCGACACCTCGCGCATGGCCTGGAGGGTCGCTTCGCGCGGCGTCTTCCCCTCCTCGATGTGGTGCTCGACCGCCTCGACGACGACGATGGCGTCGTCGACCACGAGGCCGATCGCCAGGACGAGGCCGAAGAGGGAGAGCGAGTTGATCGAGAAGCCGAGGGCGGGGAAGAGAGCGAAGGTGCCGATGAGCGATACCGGCACGGCGACCAAGGGGATGAGCGTCGCCCGCCAGTTCTGGAGGAAGAGGAAGACGACGAGGAGGACCAGGAGCATCGCCTCGGCCAAGGTGATGAGGATCTCCTTGATCCCCTCGGTCACCGGCCGGGTGGTGTCGACGGAGATCGCGTAGTCCAGGTCGCCGGGGAAGCGGGCCTTGAGCGCCGCCATCTGCTGCTTGATACCGTCGGCCACCGCGAGGGCGTTGCTGCCCGGAGCCTGGTAGATGCCGATGATCGAGGACGCCTTGCCGTTGAAGCGCCCGATCTGCTTGTAGGAGAGGGCGCCGAGCTCGATCCGCGAAACGTCCTTCAAACGCACCGCCGAGCCGTCGGGGTTGAGACGCACGACGACGTCCCCGAACTGCTCCGGGGTGACGAGGCGCCCCTGGGCACGGACCGAGTAGGTGAACTCCTGGCCCTGAGGCGCCGGCTCGGCGCCGATCTGCCCCGAGGGGTTGACCGTGTTCTGGGACTGGACGGCGCGCAGGAGGTCGGAGACCGTGAGGCCGAGCTTGGCGAGCTGGTCGGGCTTGACCCAGATCCGCATGGCGTACTCGGAGGCGCCGAAGTTCGTCACCTGGCCCACCCCCGGCACGCGGTAGAGGGCGTCGTTGAGGTTGATGAGCGCGTAGTTGCCGAGGAAGAGGCCGTCGTAGGTCCCCTTGGGCGAGTAAAGCGAGATGAGCATCAACGGCGTGCCCTGGGTCTTCCGGTAGGTGAGACCGAAGGCGTTGACGTCGGCGGGCAGGCCGGGCAGGGCCTGGGATACCCGGTTCTGGGCGTTGACCTGGTCGGCGTTCCGGTCGGTGCCGACGTCGAAGGTGACGCGGAGGGTGATCGTCCCGTCGCTCGCGTTGACGGACTGCATGTAGAGCTCGTCCTCGACCCCGTTCATCTGCTGCTCGAGGGGGGTCGCCACCGACTGCTCGATGGTCACCGCGTCGGCGCCCGGGAAGGTGCTCTGGATCTGGATCAGGGGCGGGATGATGTCCGGGTACTGGGCGACGGGCAGGCCGACCATCGCCACGAGCCCTAAGAGGACGGTGAGGATCGAGATGACGATGGCGACGATCGGCCGGTCGATGAAAAAACGAGCCATGGCGCTTATTTCCCCCCCTGGGCGGGCGCGGGCGAGGTCGGGGCGTTGTCGGCGGTCTCGGGCGGCGCCTCCTTGGGGTTGACGGCGGCGCCCGACTTGACGCGGGTGAAGCCCTCGACGACGACCCGGTCGCCGGGGGCGAGCCCAGAGTCGATGACCCACATCTTGCCGATCCGCTCCGCCGGCTTGACGGTCCGGATCTCGGCCTTGCTGTCGCTCCCCACGACCGCCACCTGGAAGCCCCCCTGGAGCTCGTTGACGGCGCGCTGCGGGACGAGGATCGCCCCCTTTTTAAGCTCGGTGACGGCGCGGATCTTGGCGTACTGGCCCGGCCGCAGGAGGTTCCCCGGGTTGGGGAAGGAGGCGACGCTCGTGATGGTGCCGGTCTTGACGTCGACCTGACGTCCCTCGAAGAGGATGCGGCCCTTCTCGGGGAAGGTCGTGCCGTCCGAGAGCACCAGCTCGAGGTCGTTGGCGTGCGCCCCCCCCTTCTGGGTGCTCTCCTGGAGCTTCAGGTACTCCTGCTCGGAGAGCGGGTACATGACGCGGATGGGATCGCACTGGGAGACCGTGGTCAGGACCGTCGTCGGGCTCACCAGGTTGCCCACCTGCTGCTGGGCGGCGCCGGCGATGCCGGTGATCGGCGAGGTCACCCGGGTCCAGCTCAAGTTGAGGCGCGCCTGGTGCACGGCCGCCGCCCGCGAGTCGACGGCCGCCTTCGCCGCCCGCTCCGCCGAGAGGGCGTTGTCGAGCTCCTGCTGGCTGATCGCCCGGTCGGCGGCCAGCGGCTTGAACCTTGCCACGTCCTGCCGCGCCTTGGCGAGCTGGGCCTGGAACTGGCCGAGGTCGGCCTGGACCTGCTCGACCTGGGCCTGGAGCTGCCGCGGATCGATCTCGAAGAGCAGGTCGCCCTGGTGGACGAGGCTCCCCTCGGCGTAGACCCGGCGCAGGAGGTAGCCGTCGACCTTCGGCCGGATCTCGGCGTTGACGTTGCCCTCGGTCGTGCCGATCCACTCCTTGTAGATCGGCACGTCCTTCTGGACGACGGGGGTGACG
>JAXDLD010000513.1:0-3148 GCA_034666805.1 Acidobacteriota bacterium | reverse complement strand
GGAGGAGGAGAGATTCCGTCCCCTCCCGGCCGTTGGGGCTGTCGATCCCGGGGAGGCTGAGGCCGTCCGGGCCCACGACTTCGATCACGACGTCGATCCCCAGCTGCTCGACGGTCACGAGCCGGCGCCCGCCGGCCGCGACCTCGATCCGATAGGGGTGGGACTCCCCTCCAGTCAGCGGGCGCTCGATCGCGGCCCCTGGCGTCAGCCACGGCGCCTCGGGCGGCGGCGGGCCGGCGGCGCTGGCAGCGCTGGCGGCACTGGCGGCAAGCGACAGGGCCGCGAAGATCGAGGCGAGCAGACCACGGAAGCCCGCGCGGGGCACAGCCACCTCCCAGATTGACAGGACGATGGGAGGTATTCTGCCACAGACTGGAGGGATGCGGCCGTGGCGCAGCCCGGCCGGGCGCTCAGGACCGGGCGAGCAGGCCACGTACGAATTCGATCTCGTCCTCGTTCACCGTGTGCCCCATCCTGGGGTAGATCCGCTCCGTCACCTCGCCGCCCATCGCGGCGAGCACCCGCGCCGACTCGGCCACCCGCTCGCGCGGGATGTGGGGGTCGCGGTCGCTGCAGCCGAGGAAGACCGGGGTGCCGGCGAGAGTGCCCGGATAGTCGCGGGGAGTGCCCGGTGGGCCGATCAAGCCGCCCGAGAGGCCCACGACGCCGCCGAGCCGCCGGCCCTGGCGGGCGTTCCGGGCCGCGAATTCGAGCGCCAGGCAGGCCCCCTGGGAAAAGCCGAGGAGGACCGTGCGCTCCGGCGGGATGCCCGCCGCTCCCACCCGCTCCACGAGGTCGCCGAGGATGGCGAGGGCCGACGAGAGCCCCGGCTCGTTCTGCTCGAAGGGGGCGAGAAAGCTCCCGGGATACCAGGCGTGGCCGTGCGCCTGGGGGGCGAGGTAGGCGAGGTCCGGGCGCTCCCACTCGTCCGCCAGGGTCAGGATGCTCTCCGCCGTCGCCCCCCGGCCGTGGACCATGATGACGGCCGCCGCCGCCTCGGAAAGGGGGCGGCCGGCGGTCGCCACCGGCTGCCCCCGGTGCGGGTCGCGGGGGTCCCAGGCCGGCCGGGCGCTCACGCCGCGCCCCCCGCCGGCACCGCCGCCACCGCCGCCACTGCCGCCGGCCGCACGGCGATCGGCGGCAGGACCTTAGCGATCCGCTCCCGCGACGCCTCGAGCCAGGGTGGCAGCTGGAGGTCCGACCCCAGGCTCGCGACCGGCTCGTCGACGGCGAAGCCTGGACCGTCGGTCGCGATCTCGAACAAGACCCCGCCCGGCTCGCGGAAGTAGATCGAGCGGAAGTACTGCCGCTCCTGGACCGGGGTGACGTGGAGCCCGCGCTCGGCGAGCGTCCGCTCCCAGCCGAGCTGCTCGGCGTCGTCCGCCGCCCGGAAGGCGACGTGGTGGACGGTGCCCGCCGAGATCACCCCGCGCGCCGCCGAGGGCGCGGCGAGGACGTCGAGCCGCGAGCCCGCGCCCCCTTCGCCTACCCCGGCCACGAAGCGGAGCCGGTCCCCCTCCTCGCCGGCCAGGCGGAAGCCCAGGGTCCCGGTGAGGAGCTCGCCCGTCACCGCCGGGTTCCACTCCATGAGCGTCACGTTGTAGAAGCCGCGCACCGCCGACCGCTCCGGGATCGGCCCGCCCGTCCAGGGCGCGCGTGGGTCCCCGGCCCGGGCCACGAGCTCCAGCAGGAGCCCGTCGGGATCGCGGAGGGTGAGGACCTCCTCGTCGAAGCGGGGGTGCGGCGGGTCGAAGTCGACGCCTGAGCTCGCCAGCCGCTCCGTCCAGTAGCCGAGACTCCCCTCGGGTACCGAGAAAGCGGTCACCGTCGCCTGGCCGGCGCCGCGCTTCCCGAGCCGGGCCAGAGGCCAGGGGAAGAAGGTGAGGAGGGTCCCGGGCCGCCCCACCTCGTCCCCATAGTAGAGGTGGTAGGTCCCCGGATCGTCGAAGTTGACCGTCTTCTTCACCAGCCGGAGCCCGAGGACGCCGGTATAGAAGTCGACGTTCGCCTGCGGATCGCGGGCGATGGCGGTGACGTGGTGGAGGCCCATGATGGGGTCGTTCATGGTGCTCGAAACAAAATCCGCGGCGAAAAAATCCACCCGCGCGTGAACAGATCCCCCTCTCCTACGGGTGTACGGCTTTCCCTGTCCTCTTTTTCGTCCTCCGCAGCACTTTAGCCGTATCGAAGTTGCCCCCGCGAAAAACGAACCGGAGAATACAAACATGGACAGCACCCTTTTGGATACCGCCCCCGCTCTGGAGTACGCGGGGATCTTCGACCGCCTCGAGCGGTCTCTGGACGAGCAGCTCCCGCGAGTGGCGGGAGAGCGGGCCCGGGCGCCACGGCTCCTGGCCGAGCTCCTGGCGCTCCCCGAGCGCGAGCGGCGCCGGGCCGCTCGCGGCCACCACCGCTTCCACTGCTATGCCTTGGGCGCCCATGCCCTGGAGCGGGCCGAGGTCGAGGCCGGCACCGACCTCTGTGCCGCCTTGGACCTCGCCCGCCTGAGCCGCCTCCTCGCCTCACGCACGGACTCCCGCCACTGCGGCCAGGCCGCCCTCGAGGAGCTACGCCAGCGGGCGCTCGCGGTGGAGGCGAAGCTGCTCCTCGCCTTCGGAGGGCTGCGGTCGGCCGTGTGCGAGCCTGCCTTCGCCCTGTAGGGAACGGGCGGCGTCTTTGCAAGGAGTGGCGGTATGACCCACACGGAAACATCCAACGAAGCCCAGCCGGCGGCCCGGAGCGGCGGCTTCGCCCTCGGCGGCGATCTCCCCGTCCACCGGCTCGGCTTCGGCACCATGCAGCTCACCGGTGCCGGCGTCTGGGGCGAGCCGGCCGACCGCGCCGAGGCGGTCGCCGTCCTCCGCCGCGCGGTCGAGCTGGGCATCGATCTCTTCGACACCGCCGACTCCTACGGCCCCGAGGTCGCCGAAAACCTCCTCGCCGAGGCGCTCCACCCCTACCCCGCCGGCCTCGTGATCGCCACCAAGGCCGGCTTCGAGCGGCCCGGCCCCGGCGTCTGGGTCGAGAACGGCCGCCCCGAGCACCTGCGCTCGGCCTGCGAGGGGAGCCTCCGCCGGCTGCGGCTCGAGCGGATCGACCTCTTCCAACTCCACCGGATCGATTCCAAGGTGGCGCTCGAAGACCAGAT
>JAXDLD010000512.1:0-15302 GCA_034666805.1 Acidobacteriota bacterium | reverse complement strand
CCATGGCCTGCGGCGTGCCGGTCCTCGCCAGCCGGCTGGGTGCCCTGGCGGAGGTCCATTCGGGGCGGGAGTGCGGCGCCCTCTTTACCCCCGGGAGCGTCGAGGAACTCGCGGGCTGGATCGAGCGGCTGATCGCGGACCCGGGGATCGTCGACGGCTGGCGAGGCCGCCTGCGGGAGCTCCCGCCGGTCCAGGGGCTCGCCGCGCACGCCTTTGAGATCGAGGCGGTCTACGCGGAGGTGCTGGCCGGGAGGAGGGGGCGGTGAGCCGCGCTCCTCTCGCGACCGCCTTCCGGGTCCTCCGCGGCGAGGGGGTGCTGGCGGTGCGCGATCGGGCCCTCGACCGCCTGGCCGCGGCGCGCCGGCGCCGCTCTTTCCGGCCCGCCGGAGAGGGCTGGACCGCGGCCTGCCCCGTGCTCGTGATCTCGGCCTACCCTCCAGAGCCCCGCTTCGGCGGGGTGCAGGCGCAGTGGCACGCCCGGCTGGCGGCCGAGGAGGCGCTGGGGCCGGTCGCCCGCCTCTACCCGGATACCGCCGATGCCGGGGGATACCGGCTGGAGGTCGCGACCGGGCCGGGCGGCGAGCGGCGGGCCCTGAGGCGCCCCGCTCCCCCGCTCTCGGCCAGGGCCTTCCGCGATCCGGGCTTCGAGGGCGCGGTGGCCTGGGCGGCGGCGCGGGTCGGGGCGCGACTCCTCCATGTCGAGGGGGCGGCGGGGCTCCCGCCGGAGTCGCTCCTCGCGCTCGCCCAGGGCGGCCTCGGGCTCCTCCTCTCCCTCCACGACTTCGCCCTCTTCTGCTCCCGCCCCCACCTGCTGGAGGAGCCGGAGCGGCGCTTCTGCTCCTACTGCCGGGACCTCGACCGCTGCGCCGCCTGCCTGGGGGAGAAGCCGGACTTCCAGCGCCGCTGGCGGGAGGCGGGGGGCGCCCTCCTCGCCGCCGCCGCCGCCGTCGTCTTCCCCTCGGCATTCCTGGAGCGGGCCTATGCCGACCTCTTCGGTCCCCTCCCCGCCGCCATCCGGGTGATCCCTCCCGCTCTCCCGACACCCGGACCGCTCCCCGCCCAGCCGCCCGCCGGGCCGTTCCGCCACCTGGCCCTGGTCGGCGGGGTGCAGCCGCACAAGGGCGCCGAGATCTTCATCGATGTCGTCCAGCGGCTCGCCGCCGGGCGACCGGACCTCACCTGGAGCGCCTACGGCGGCGGCGACCCCGCCCTTCTCGCCCGCCTGCGTGGGGCGGGCCGGGTCCGGGTGCGCGGCTACTACCGGGCCGGATCTCTCCCCGCCCTCCTGCGCCGCGACCGGGTCGACCTCGCCCTCCTGCCCTCGATCGTCCCCGAGTCGTTCAGCCTGGTCCTCTCGGAGTGCCGGGCGGCGGGGGTGCCCGTCCTCGCCTTCGATCTCGGGGCGGTCGGCGAGCGCCTGCGCCAGGGCGGCGGCGGTCTCGTCGTCTCTCTGGAAGAGGGGGCGGCCGGGCTCGCCGGGCTGGCCGCGGCGGTGGTCTCCGGGGAGCGGACAGTCCCCATCCTGGAAAATCTGGAGCGATCGCAGCCGGGGGAGACGGCCGCCCGGTGGCGCGACCTTTATCGGGAGTTTTTGGACATACGCTAACGGAGGGACCGCTGAACTGATAAGATAGATATACATGGACCCGCCCCCCGGCTTGTCGCCATCGGCCAGCGCCACGAGGGGCGCCCGGCTCGACGCTCGTTCTCTCGCGGTCCTCGGCCTCCTCCTCGCCGGCCTGCTCCTGCGGATCGTGCTCACGTTCCCGGTCCACAAGTACATGGGCGACGCCGACTCCCTCCTGACCGGGATGCGGGCCTTCCAGGTGCTGCGGGGCGAGACCCCGGTCTTCTTCTCGGGGGTCCGCATCGGCTCGCTCGAGAGCCATGTGGCGGCGGGGCTCTTCCTCTTCCTCGGCGCCTCGCGGGGCTCCCTGGCCCTGGTTCCGGTCCTCTTCGGCTTCGCCCTGCTCCTCGTCCTCTACGGCCTCTACCGCGAGCTCTTTCCGCCGGGCGTCGCCCTCTGGGCGCTCCTCTTCCTGGCCCTCCCCTCCCCCGCCTTCCTCTCCTGGACCTACATGCCGGACGGCTATGCCGCCACCCTCTTCCTCTGCGGGGCCATCCTCTGGCTCGCCGCGCTCCTCGCCCGGCGGGGCCCGAGCCCCACCCGGATCGCCCTCTTCGGGATCGCCGCCGGGCTCGGCTGGTGGCAGTCCTTTGAGACCCTGGGGGTGCTCGGCGCGGCTCTCGTCTGGCTGCTGTGGAGCCGGCCCGAGCTGTGGCGCCGGCCGCGGCTCCTGGCGCTCGGCTTAGCCGGCTTCGGCCTCGGCGCCTTCCCCTGGATCGCCTTCAATATCGTCTGGCACCTGAAGACGTTCCGGAACAATTACGCGGCCCGGCCCGCGCATGGGATCGCGGCGATCGCCGCCAATGCCCGCTACTTTCTCACCTACAGCCTGCCGGAGGTCGTGACGCCGGTAAGAGAAGCCTGGACGGATCTCCTCCACGACGCGGGTGCCGGCCTCCACCATCGGCTGCTCGTCCCGGTCCGGCTCCTCTTCGCGGCCGCCGCCCTCCTCTTCCTCGCCGTGCCCGCGCTGCGCGGCCGGAAGGATCGCTGGAGCCGGGCGGTCGCCCGGGCGATCGGCCTCTCGCCTTGGCTCCTCTTCGCTCTCGTGATCGCGGCCTACGCGGCGCTCAACATCTTCTCCGAGGCTGGCGAGACCCGGGGGATCTCGGTGCGCTACGTGCTGCCGCTCTACTTCGTGGTCCCGGGGATGCTCGCGGTCCTCCTCTCGCTCGTGGCCGCGCGGAGCCGGGCGCTCGCCGGGCTGCTCGCGAGCGCAATCCTCCTCTTCAACCTCACCGCCTACCACTGGCCCGGACGGGCTTCGCGCGAAGCCTGGCGGGAGGAGGCCGGCCGTGACGACCGACTGGTCGAGCTGCTCCGGCGCCGCACCATCACGGGGGTCGTCGGCGGCTACTGGACGGCCTACCCGGTCAATTTTTTGAGCCGCGAGCGCATCCTGGCGCTCCCCTGCACTTCGGATTACTACGACTACCGGGGCCGGCGCCCCCCGGCGCGCCTCTACCGCTGGGCCCTGGTCTCGAAGTGGCCCGCGGAGCTCGACGCGTGGGCGGTGAGGGCCGGCGTCACGGGCTCCCTGGAGCTCGCCGCGCCGGAGCGCGCCGTCCTCGTCCTGACCGCGAATCCCGCCGATCCCGCGGCGCAGGAGAGGCTTCTGGTGCGGCTCGCGGGGACCTGCACGAGTCCGGACTGAAAGCCGGCGATCAGCGCTTGGGCGGCCGGTACCCGCGGAGCGCGGAGCGGGTGCGCAACAACGACAGGTAGCTCAAGGTGGTGGGCAGGACCCGGAGCTTCGACTGCCCCTCGGTGCGGAAGACGAAGCGGATCGGCTCCTCGACGATCCGCAGGCCGGCCCAGTGAGCGCGGATCAGCATCTCGGGCAGGAAGGCGAAGGCCGGGTTGGTGAACTCGATCTGGCGCAGAGCCGCGGCTCGGTAGAGGCGGAAGCCGGAGGTCTTGTCGAGGACGGAGAGGCCGTAGAGCCAGTGCATGAGGGAGTTCATGGTCCCCGAGAGGAACCGCTTCCACAGCGGCGTCCCCTCCACCCGGCTCGTCTTGAGGAAGCGCGAGCCGACGACGATGTCGCTCCCGGTCCGCTCCAGGGCCGCGACCAGCCGGGCGATCTCCTCCGGCTGGTGGTTCAGGTCGGCGTCCATCGTCAACACCAGGTCGGCCTCGGGGGAGACGGCGGCGAAACCGCGTTTGAAGGCGTTGCCCAGACCGCTCGGCTTCTCCTGATAGAGGACGCGGATGTCGCCGACATCGCCGACATCGCCGGTATCGCCGCCGAGCTCGGCGGCCAGGCGGGCGAGGATCTCGCGGGTCCGGTCGCGCCCCTCGACGACGAAGACGATCTCCCAGGCGAACCCCAGCTCGGAGAGCGCCCGGTGCAGGCGCCGGGTCAGCTCCTCGATCGTCTCCTCCTCGTCGTAGGCGGCGATGACGGCGGCGATCCGGGTCATGCCGCCGGTTTCCTCCCCACGGCGACGATGTGGATGAAGGCGTCGCGCGGGGTGAAGTCCGCCGCCACCGGCTCGAGCCCGGCCGCCGCCAGGGTCTCCCGGGCGTGGCGGCGCGAGGTCAGCCGGTTGACCTCGTCGGGAAAGAAGCGGAAGGGCCGGCCGGAGAGGCAGCTCCGCAGCCACTCGACGGGCGCCAGGACGAGTCGGGAGAGGCCGAGCTCGGGCGGCCAGAAGAGGACCGCGCAGGCGCCGGGCCCCAGGGCCCGCGCGGTCTCGCGGAGGATCGCCTGGCCCTCCGCGGGCGGGAAGTGCTCCATCACCCCCAGGTTCCAGATGCCGGCGAGCGAGCCGTCGCGGAAGGGCAGGGCGTGGATGTCGCCGCGGACCAAGAACTGGTGCGGCATGGTCCCCCCTCGCGCCGCGAGGAGGGCGGGGAGCGAGAAGTCGAAGCCGACGAAGCGCCGGCCGAGGCGCCGCATCCTGGCGGAGGACTGGCCGGTGCCGCACCCGGTCTCCACCAGCACGCCCGCGGCGGGGAACCAGCGGTCGGAGTAGTGGCGGACCGCGCGGCAGAGGATCGTCCGGCGGACGAGCGAGGCCAAGGCGCCGAAGAAGGAGGCCTCGCCACCCTGGAGGGCTCGCCAGTGACGATCCCAGATCTCGCGCTCGCTGCTGCTCATGCGACGGCAATCTCCACGCGGAGCATTTTCCGCAAAGGTGGAAGATGATACACGGGGACCTCCCGGGGAATCCACGCGCGCTTCGTGGCGCCATGCTACGATTTGCCAACCGCCCGATGAGCCCGCCCTCCCCTCCTCCCTCGTCCGGACGCTCGCGGGCCGCCCTGGCCCTCGTCCCCCTGGCCCTGGCCTTCCTCCTCTACTTTCCGACCCTCGGCCTCTCCTGGGCCTACGACGACATCGACTACATCAACCAGGCGGCCGACACCCTGGCCGGCCAGCGCAGCCTGGTGGCCACCCTGCTGCGGCCCCAGGGGGAGCACATCGTCTCCGGGTTTCGGCTCGTGCTGTTCGCCAGCCTGGAGCTGTTCGGGGCGGCCGCCACCCCGTTCCGGGTCTTCGTCCTCCTCACGCATGCCGCCTCGGGCTTCTTCCTCGGGCTGATCGCGCGGCGCTATTCCGGCAGCACGGCGGCGGGGGTCGCCGCGGCGGCGCTCTACGTGGGAGCCTGCGGCCTCTCCTCCATGTGGATCTGGTTCCCCTCCGGGTCGAGCGTGCCGTTCGCCCTGGCGCTTTTGACGGGAGGGACCGCGGCGCTCGTCGATCGCGATCGGCTCGGCGTCCGCCGGGCCCGGCTGCTGGCGGGCGCCGCGGTGGTCGCCGCCCTCCTGACCGAGAGCACCCTGGCGCCCATGGCGGCCCTCCCCCTGCTGATCGACGAGATGGAGCGCCGGCGGGCGGGGGAACGCCGGCCGGTAGGGGCGTTCGCCATCTTCTGCGCCCTGACGACCGTCCTCGTCGCCGTCCTCGTTTCGGTGCTCTATTCGCGGACCTTCGGGCCCCGGCTCTCGATCAGCCTCGTCGATGGCGTGCCGCGCGCCGCCTTCCTCCTCCTGGTGGCGCCCTTCCGCCTCTTCTTCCCCGGCATCCCCATCGCCGCCTCGTCGCCGGGCCTGAGCACCGCCGTCCTCGGCAGCCTCCTCGGGTTGGCCGTCGCCGGCCCGGTGGCCGCTCTCCTCCTCGCTCTCTGGCGTCGGGGCGCCCCCCGGCTCGCCGGCGTGGCGGCCCTCGCCGCCATCGGCCCCCTGGGCGCCGTGGGGCTGGTCGGGCTCGGGCGCTGGCGCAACAGCTACTGGGAGCTCTACGAGGCCGACCGCTACTTCTTCACCCTGCTCGTGCCCCTGGCCCTCCTCGCGGGCGCGGTGGTGGCGAGCCTCGGCCCGGCTCTCCGCGCCTGGCCGCCCCGGCCGCGATGGCCGCGGGCGGTCCTGC
Source organism: Acidobacteriota bacterium (assembly GCA_034666805.1). Taxonomy (GTDB): domain Bacteria; phylum Acidobacteriota; class Thermoanaerobaculia; order Multivoradales; family UBA5704; genus DASQPA01. Next base: position 9,300 of record JAXDLD010000512.1, on the reverse strand, counting down.
TGCTCTGTCTCCTGGCCGGCGGCGGCGCCGAGCTCGCCCTGCACCGCCGGGCCATGATCGGCAGGATTCCCTTCGACATCTATAAGGCGCACGGGCGCCGGTTCGCCCAGCTCAGCCGCCTGGCCGGCCGGCTCTCGGCCGCCTCGCGCGCCCTGCCCCCGGGGGCGCCGCCCCTGCTCCTCCCCGACACCGACCTCTGGTTTCCGGACGTCCACAACGGCCACCTGACGACGCGGGTGCTGCTCCATGTGATCGGTCCCGGTAGCGAACCGCGGCTCCGCCTCGGCGGGCCGGTGGTGGGCGAGCGCGACGCCCGCATCTTGAACCCGGTGTTGGCGGCCTGGGGGCGGGAGATCGGCGAGCCCCTCCCCTATCTGTCCATCGCCGGCGGCCGGCTGGTGGACGCCCACGTCATCCGGCTCGCCGATTTCCGCGCCGGGCCGCAGGATGCCGCCGTCGTCACCGGTTTCTACGCCTGGGAAGGGAGCAGCCGCTGGATGGGCGGCCGCGGCGAGCTCCGCCTGACTCTGGCCTCGACCCGCCTCGTGTTCGCCGTCGCGGTGCCCAAAGAGGCGCTGCGGCCGGGGCCTCTCCGGGTGAGGGTCACCGCGAAAGACGAGGCCCTGGGCTGGTCGGCCGATCTCGGTACGCTCGACGTGGCCCAGGAGGGGATCCAGGTCCTCCACCTCCCCGCCACCCCCTTCATGAGCCGGCTCGGCGCCGGCCGCATCGTCCACCTCGTGCTCCAGAGCGACCGCACCTGGAAGCCGGCGGACACCCTGCCGGGTCTGACGGACCGGCGCGACCTCTCCGTCATGGTTTTCGCGGCGGGTTGTGAGTAGCCCGGCACGTCACGACCAGCCATGCTATACTGGATCATCGATATGCCGCTGTTTTCGTGGTTTGCGCGCCGTCTACCGGCAGGGCTCGGCTGGGTCCTCGCCGTCGCCGGGTTCGTCCTGGCGCCGGGGGGGCTCCTGGCGCAGAACGCGCCGCCCTTGAAGATGGGCTTCCCGGTGACCTTCGCGGAGTCGCCCACGAACCAGGTCTCCCCCGTCGGCAGCCAGGTCCTCGCCGCCGATTTAGGCCTCACGCCCGGTTTCAAGTCGATCATCTTCGGCCTCCGCAACGGCAAGCTCTACGTCGTCCAGCACAACGCCAACGGCTCCTGGGGCGTGGCGCCGGGCTGGCCGCGGCAGCTCCCGGCCCACGTCTATTCGAGCCCGGCGGTCGGCGACCTCAACAACGACGGCATCCCGGACATCGTCGTCGGCTTCGGCTCCACCTTCGACACCGGCAAGCCGGGCGGCGCGAGGGCGTTCGACCGGGCGGGGAACACCCTGTGGACGGTGACCACCCAGGACGTCACGCCGGGGCCGGCCGACGGCCTCGCCGATCCCGTCGAGTCGACGCCGGCGATCGGCGACGTCGACGGCGACGGCACCGTGGAGGTGGTGTTCGGCGGGCTCGACCACCTGCTCTACGTGGTCAACGGCGAGAACGGGCTGTCGAACAACCCCGCGATCTGGCCCAAGGACATGCAGGACACGGTCTTCTCGTCGCCGGCCCTCTTCGACCTCGACGGCGACGGCAAGCTCGACATCATCGTCGGCACCGACAGCTACCTCGACAACGGCGGCCGGCTGCGGGTGCTGCGCTACGACGGCACCGAGTTTCCGGGCTTCCCCAAGATCCTCGACCAGGTGGTGAGCAGCTCGCCGGTCGTGGGGGACATCGACGGTGACGGCAAGCCGGAGATCATCCACGGCACCGGGACCTTCTTCGCCAACCGCCTGGAGAGGGTCTACGCCTGGAAGTGCGACGGCTCGGCCGTGCCGGGCTGGCCGGTGACGGTCTCGGGCCAGGTCGGGACGTCGCCCGCCCTCGCCGATCTGGACGGCGACGGAGCTCCCGAGGTCGTGGTGACCGCCGACAACACCCGGTCGAGCTCGGTTTTCCATCTCTACGCGTTCAAGGGCAACGGCAGCCAACTCTTCTCGACGGTGGTCAAGGACTTCTTCGGCAATAGCCTCTCCGCCGGGGAGCCGGTGATCGCCGACGTTTTAGGCAGCACCGGCCTCGAGGTCCTCGTGCCCACCAACGGCGAGGTGGCGATCTTCGACAGCGCGGGGACGGAGCTGACCGAGACCGACAACTTCCCGGACGACCCTTCGAAGCCGAACCTGATGACCCAGGACAGCCTGGCGGGGGTCGCCGTGACCGACCTCGAGACGGACGGCGCCGGGGCGCAGATCGAGGTGATCGCCGTCTCGGGCCAGCCCTTCCCCGACCAGACGACGACCGCCGTCTACGCCTGGAACCCCGTCGCCCGCACCTCCACTCCGCCCTGGGGCTTCTTCCATCACGACGAGAAGCGCCGCGGGGTGGCGCCCGGCACGCCGGCCTGCGCCAGCTGCACCCCCTCCTCGGCGGCAGCCAACTTCTTTACCGTCAGCCAGTGCCGGGCGGTCGACACCCGGAACCCGAACGGCCCCCTGGGCGGGCCGCCTTTGAGCGCCGGGGTGAGCCGGACCTTCCTCGTCGGCCCCGCCTGCGGCGTCCCCGCGGGCGCCAAGGCGGTCTCGGTCAACGTGACGGTGATCGGGCCCACCGCCGGCGGCAACCTCCAGTTCAGCCCGGGCGGCTGCACCACTCCGCCGCTCACGAGCACCATCAATTTTTCCGGCGGACAGACCCGCTCCAACAACGCCATCCTGCCGCTCGCCGCCGACGGCAGCGGCGGCCTGACGGCGCGGGCGACCGTGCTGGCCAACGGCAGCGTCCACGTGATCATCGACGTCAACGGTTTTTTCCAATAGAATAGAAAGAAAAGGAGCCTCGCCCATGAACCGAAGCCTTCGCCTGACAGTCCTTGCCGTGGCAGCGTCCCTCGCTCTCTGCGCGGCGGCCCCCACGCTCGCCCAGAGCGGGCCGTACCAGTTCCACGCCATCACCCCCTGCCGGGTCTTCGACTCGCGCACCGACGGCGACGGCGCGACCCCGCTCGCCAACGGCGTCCACACGATCCGCGTCCAGGGAGTCTGCGGCGTGCCCGCGGGAGCCAAGGCGGCGGCTCTCAACGTCACCGTGGTCACCCCGAACCGGGACGGCCACATCGTCCTCTGGCCGGCGGGCGGCTCGGAGCCGACGGTCTCGACCCTGAACTTCCTCTCCGGCGAGCCGGCCCTGGCGAACGGCGCGATCGTGCCGCTGGGCGCGGGCACGGCCGGCGCCGACGACCTGAGCTTCCGGTACTCGATGGCGAACGCTCCCGGCACGGGGCACATCGTCTTCGACGTGACCGGCTACTTCCAGTGAGCCGGAGCCCGGCGGCGATTCGAGAGGCGGCCTGCCGGCCGCCTCTCTTTTCATTCCACCCCGCCTGACGAGTGGCCCTGAAGCGATCGCGCCCCGGGCCGCTCGCCCTCCTCCTGCTGGCCGCCCTCCTCGCGGCGAGCCTCGTCCCGCGAATCCCCCTGCTGGCGAATGCCGAGAGGACGTTCTCGTCCGACGAGGCCGTCAACGCGCTCTCCATCGAGCACCTGCTGGCGGGCCGGGAGCTGTCGCTCTTCGGGTGGGATGCCACCTACTACGGGACGGTCGAGGGCCTCCTCGCGATCCCCTTCGTCCTCCTTCTGGGACCGACCGCCCTCGCCTTCAAGCTCTCGGCCGTGCTCGGGTTCCTCGCCCTCGGCCTGGCGGTCTTCGGCCTCGGCCGGGCCCTCTACGGCGAGGCGGAAGGCCTGATCGGCCTCGCGCTCCTCACCGTCTTCTCGCCCCAGCTCCTGCGCTGGAGCACGCTCGCGGCGAGCGGCTTCTGCCTGATCGTCGCCTGGGGAACGCTGACCCTCCTCTACCTGCTCCATCTCCTCCGGGCGCCGTCCCGCCGGCTGGGATTCGTGATCCTGGGCCTCCTCGCCGGCTTCGGCTTCTACATCTTCGAGCTCTATCTGCCCTACCTGGCTCTCCTCCTCCTCGCGGGCGGCTTTTATCTCGGAGCCCGCCCCCGGACGGCGGCGGCCCTCCGGTCCCGGCTCGCCGCCATCGCGGCCGCGGCCGCCGGCTTCGCCCTCGGCGCCGCTCCCAAGATCGGGCTACTCTGGAGAGGCGGGGAGGGGACCAAGCGGCCGGCCTACTCCCTCGCCGGGGCTGAGCAGATCCGCCACAACCTCCGCCTGCTCGTCCATGACTGCATCCCCGCCCTCTTCGGGGTGAGCCCGTTCGCCGGCCCGGTGCTGGAGCCCGAGAACGGGCCCCTGCCGGGGTCGACTTTCCGTGTTCTGGGCGCCCTCCTCCTCCTGGCCTACGCCCTGGCCTGGCTCTGGGCGCTCGTCCGCGTCCTGCGACCGGCAACGACTCCCTCGACCGACACCCCGCGGCGGACGGTCGAGAGGCTCCTCGTCGCCTTCGTGCCCCTGGTGGCCCTCCTCTTCGTGATCAGCCCCAACCCCCAGGACGCGGGGTCCAACCGTTATCTCCTGCCGGCTTTGAGCGCGCTGCCCCTGGCGGCCGCCGCCCTCGTGCGCTGGGGCCGCCGCAGCCTGCCCGCCGCCCTGGCGGCCGGGCTCCTCGCGATGGCTCTCCCCGCCCTCCAGTCGACCCTATGGTTCGTCGACCAGGGCTTCCTCACCCCGTCGCTCGAGCTGACGGTCACGCGGGAGCCGCTCCGCGCCCTCCTGGCGGTGCTCAGGGCGCAGGGGCTCGACGGCGGCTATGCCTCTTACTGGGACTCCTACAAGGCCACCTTCTTAGCCGGCGAGAAGCTCGTCTTCGTCCCCTACATGGGCTGGGACCGCTATCCGCCCTACTCGCGGTGGCTCCGCGCGACCGCGGCGGTCGCCTGGTTCTTCCCCGGCGAGCGCGCCGGCGTCGGCCCGGCGGGGCTGGCGGAGGCGAACCGGCTGGAGGCTCTGCTCCTGAGCCAGCTCGCGAGCTCGGGGCGGCCCTACCGGGTCCTCCGCGCGGCCGGCTACCGCATCTATCTGGGAGCCGGCGGCCGGCGGCCCCTGCCGCCGCCGCTGCCCCTGAGGCCGGTGCCGCTCGCCAGGCCGGCGGTCGAGTTCCTCGCCGCCGCCGTGCCGGCGCGGGCGGCGGCGGGCTCGCGGATCGTCGTCCCCATCCGGGTGGTCAACCGGAGCGATGCCTTCTGGTCCGCCGCCGGGCTTCCCCTGGAGGCCGGAATCCTGCGGGTCGCCGCCGCCTACCGCTGGCTGGCGCCCGACGGCCGCGTTCTCGTCCCCGAGGGGGAGCGCTCGTCGCTCCCCGCCGACGTGCCGCCCGGCGGCACCCTCGACATGAGGGTCGGGGTGCGCGCACCCGACGCCCACGGTCCCTGCACTCTACGGCTCACTTTCGTTCAGGAGGGGGTGGACTGGTTCGACTCGCGGCCCGGCGGCCTCTCCGACCACCCCGTGGAGATCGGCCCGGGGTCAGCGGAAAATCCGTGACTGGCGAAGCCCCTTCTTGTGCAGCTTGTAGCGCAGGAGGACGCCCAGGACGGAGAAGCCGTAGACGACGCTCCTGCCGAACCCGATCTGCGACGCCTCCTTGAAGTAGCGGGTGTCGATCGGGATCTCGCGGATGCGCATCCCCGCCCAGACCCCCTGGGCGATGATCTCGGTGTCGAAGACGAAGTCGTCGGAGTTCGACTCCAGATCGACCGCTTCCAAGTAGCGGCGGCTGTAGGCCCGGAGCCCCGAGTGATACTCGGAGAGGAAGACGTAGAAGGTGGCGTTCGCGACCGCGGTCAGGAAGAGGTTCGCGAAGTACTTCCACTTCGGCATCCCCCCCTCGATCGGCCGGCCGCCCAGCATGCGGCTGCCGAAGACGGCGTCGCATTCGCCGGCCAAGAGAGGCGTCACCAGCCCGGGGATCACCCGCGGGTCGTACTGGTGGTCGGGATGGACCATCACCACCACCTCGGCGCCGCGGGAGAGGGCCTCCCGGTAGCAGGTCTTCTGGTTGCCGCCGTAGCCGCGGTTCTGGGGGTGGACGACGGTGTGGATGCCGAGCCGGCGTGCCACCTCGACGGTGCGGTCGCGGCTGGCGTCGTCGACGAGGACGATGTCGTCGACCCACTCCATGGGCAGGTCGTGGTAGGTCCGCTCGAGGGTCAGCTCGGCGTTGTAGGCCGGCATGACCACGCAGACCTTCTGCTTCTGGGCGGGGTCGCGATTCACAGCGCGGGAGTCTACCCGCTTTTGCCTCCGGTGCCACTCCCCCGCTCTCCCGGCCTCTCCCGGCCCGGCGCGGTTGCGGCATTGAAGAGCGGGGCGATATACTCCGCCGGTTGAAGAACGAGCGACCAGACGGACTTGAGCAGGCGAGACAGCTCGGCCGCCTCAAGGCGGAGCGGCTGGACCTGACGCTGCGGCGAGAGGAGCAGCGCGAGCGCGAGAGGCGATTCGCCCGCCTCGCCTGGGACGGCGGCGGCGAGGAGCTCCCCACTCCCTACGGCGAGAGCGATCCCGCCATGGGCGAGGTCTGGCGCCTGCGGCAGGACGTCGAGCGCCTGGCCGCCTTCCATGGAGCCGTCCTCCGCTCGCGGGCCTGGCGTCTCGTCCAGCTGGCGCGCCGCCCCTTCGGGCGGGCCTGGTGAGCTCACCCGCGGAGGCCGCGCCCCCCTGGGGTGAAGCGGCGACCCGCCGGATCGCCGAGCTGGAGGCCCAGGTGGAGGGCCTGGAGGCGGCCCTCTCCCGGCGCTCGCGCGAGCTGCGGCTCCTCCAGGGCTACCTCTGCCGGCGCGACCTGGTCACCCTGTCCCGCCTCTCGACTGGCCTCCCCGCCCTCGTTCGCGGCACCTACGAGCCCGCCCTCTGGCACGAGACCACGGCCTTCACCCCGGCCGAGGTCGACGACACCCTGGAAGACCTCTGGCGATCGCTCCGGCCGCTCGCCGGGGAGGACGGCGATGCCTGGGACGTCTGAGACGCCTGGGCGGCCGAAAGCCAGCCTCGTCATCCTCGCCTGGAACCGCTGGGACCTGACCTCGCGCTGCCTCGAGACCCTGCGCGAGACCGACCTGGCCGATGCCGAGGTCCTGGTCGTCGACAACGGCTCGACCGACGAGACCCCCGCCCGCCTCGCCGAAATGGCGGCGGAAGGCTGGCCGCGGGTCCTCACGCTCCCCAGGAACCTGGGCTTCGTGCGCGGCAACAACGCCGGGATCGAGACCCTCGACCCGGCCTCGGACGTCGTCCTCCTCAACAACGACCTCGTCTTCACCCAGGCCGACTGGCTCACCCGCCTGCGCGCCTGCGCCGCCGCCGCCCCGGACGTCGGCATCGTCGGCTGCCGGATGGTGCTGCCCGACGGCCGGCTCCTCCATGCCGGCACCTATATCCTCCCGGACACCGTCTGGGGTCAGCAGATCGGCGCCCTGGAGAAGGACCTCGGCCAGTACCCGGGCACCCGCGAGGTGCAGGGGATCGTCTTCGCCTGCGCCTACATCAAGCGCGCGGTGCTGGCGAAGATCGGCGGTCTGGCCTTGGACTTCGAGTCCTACTTCGAGGACACCGACTACTGCCTGCGGGCGCGGCAGGCCGGCTTCGCGACGGTCGTCTGCGGCGACGTCACCCTCGTCCACGACGAGCACGGCTCCACCCAGAACGAGGGCGGCGCCCTGATGCGGCTCTTCGAGACCAGCCGGAAGGCCTTTCGCCGCAAGTGGGAGCGCGAGCTGACCGGCCGCTACCGCCACGAGCTCCTCTGGCAGTCGATCATGAACTTCCCCAGCGGCTACGCCATGAGCTGCCGCGAGCTCCTGCGCGCCCTGGACGCCGCCGGCGTGCGGACCACCTACCGCTACGTCTACGGTCCGAAGACGGTCTTCCCGCCGGTCGAGCCCGAGGCGACCGGCGACCATCGCCTGGACGTCATCCGCGGCCGCCGGCTGCCGAAGCTCCCGCGGCGGCCCCACCTGGGGGTGGTCTATGGGCAGGCCGACGTCTTCTGGCGCAGCCGGGCGCGCTACAAGATCGGCTACACCATGCTGGAGGTCGACGGCTTCCCCGCCGATTGGGTGCGGCAGGCCAACCGCATGGACGAGGTCTGGGTACCGAGCGAGTTCAACCGCCGCGGCTTCCTCGACTCGGGGGTGAAGCGCCCCATCCACGTCCTCCCCCTGGGCGTCAACCCCGACTACTTCCACCCCGGGATGCGCGCCGTCCGCAGCCCGTTGGGCGAGTTCGTCTTCCTGTCGAGCTTCGAATGGGGGGAGAGGAAGGGGCCGCACCTCCTCTTGAAGGCGTTCAACGAGGTCTTCTCGGCCAGGGAGCCGGTCCGGCTGCTGTGCAAGGTGATGAACCGGGACCCCGCGCTCAAGGTCAAGGAGGAGATCCGCCGGCTGCGCCTGAAAGAGAGCGGCGGCCGGGTCTCCTATCTCTTTAACCTCGACTTCCCCCACTATCAGTTGGGCTCGCTCTACGCCTCCGCCGACTGTTTCATCGCGGTCAGCCGCGGCGAGGGCTGGGACATGCCGCTCATGGAGGCCATGGCCTGCGGCCTGCCGGCGATCGCCACCGACTGGGGGGCTCACCAGGAGTTCGCGCATCCGGGTAACGCCTATCCCCTGCGCATCAAGGGTACGGTCAAGGCGGTGGCCAAGTGCCCCTATTACGAAGGCTTCTCCTGGGCCGATCCCGACCCGAAGCACCTGCGCCATCTCCTGCGCGAGGTCTACGAGAACCGCGACGAGGCCCGGCAACGGGGCCTGCGGGCGGCGGGTGAGATGGCGGAGCGCTGGACCTGGGCCCGGGCGGCGGCCAGGATCGTCGAGCGGCTCGACGCCGTCGCCGACTGAAGGTTCGAGAGGGTTCGTAGGGGCCCGCCACGCGGGCGGACCCCTACTCTCTTTGGCGGGGTCAATCCGGATAGAAGGTGCAGATGATCCGCGAGCTGACGACCTGGTCGCCGGTGCTCGCGCCCACTCCCATCGCGGCGTTGACGTAGTAGGTCACCGCGCCGTCGGACGCGGACTGGAAGAAGGTCCGGGCGTCGTTCAGCACCGTCTCGATGGCGGCGTCCGTGGGGACGACGTCGGGCACCTCGAAGTCGACGGCGTTGACCGTCTCGTTGAAGTTGGTGCAGGCGGTGGGAGCGCTGTTCTTCAAGCCGAGCACCACCCGGTCGTGGACGCCCTGGGTGTGGTCGACGACGACCTGGGCCCAGGTCTGGACCACGACGTGACCGGTGACGTTCACCGTCACGGTGCAGGAGTTGACCGGCAGACAGCTCGCGAGGCTCGGGTTGTTGAGACTCACCGCCCCAGTGTCGTTCTGCGCGGTCGAGGGCTTGGCGGCG
>JAXDLD010000511.1:0-3066 GCA_034666805.1 Acidobacteriota bacterium | reverse complement strand
TGGGAGGGGGAGGGTTGGGTCAGGGGTTAGGGGGGCATCTCCCCCGCCAGGAGGTCGGTGAACTTCGGCAGCCGCCCGCCTCCTCATGGCCGCGGTCAGTGGTGCTTCGTGCTCGCGGCCGGCGGGGTCGAACCCTTGAGGCTGTTGTAGATCGTCTCCACCCAGACCTCGGTCTTGATGAAGCCGGCTCCCCATGACTTCCACTCGTCGGGGAGGCCGGCCTTCTTGATGTCGTCCAGGCTCTTGCCGGCCTTCATCTCCTTCTGCACGATGTCGGTCGTCGCGACCAGCATGTGGTGGAAGGCCTTGAGTCCCTCGGCGTCCGACAGCTTGCCGTGGCCGGGGATGACCTTGGCGCCCGGCGGCAGCTTCTTCAAGACCTCGGCCACGTTCGCGGTCATCCCCTGGACGCTGCCGCCGCTCGCCAGGTCGACGAAGGGGAAGAACCCGTTGAAGAAGTCGTCCCCCATGTGGACGACGTTCGAGCCGGTGAAGCCGATGATCGAGTCGCCGTCCGTGTGCCCGTGCGGGTAGTGGACGACGTGGATCTCCTCGCCGTTGAAGTGGATGGAGACCGATTGGTCGTAGGTGACGACCGGGAGCGCCCTGGCCGGCGACGCCGGCACGGTTTCGCCCATGACGTGCTGCTCGACCGCCATCCGCTTCCGGACGTTGGTCTGGGCGAGGATCGGGGCCTCGGCCCCGAAGCTCTCGTTGCCCCCGACGTGGTCACCGTGCCAGTGGGTGTTCAAGACGAACTTGAGCTTGCCCTCCCCCAGGCCCTTCAGGGCGGCGCGGATCTTGTCCGCGAGCGGCGCGTACTGGTCGTCGACGATGAGGATGCCGTCCTCCCCCACCGAGACGCCGATGTTGCCGCCGGAGCCGGTCAGCATGTAGACCTTGCCGGCCACGTGCTCCACCTTGATCTCGACCTTCGAGAAGTCCTGCTGCTGGGCCGCTGCCGGGCGCGGCGAAATCGTTGTGATCGCCAGGGCCGTCAAGCCGAGGGCGGCCGCCAGCCCGAGACCGGATGTCTTGCGCATCGATGTTCCTCCTGTTTCGGAAATACAGCGTGTTCGACGGCCGGACTCTAGCATGGCCGCCGCCCTCAGCGGCCCGCCTGCGCGATTCCCAGCGACACCTCTCCCGAAGAGACCACCTGGAGCTTCCAGCCCTGGGCCCGGGTGCTGTCGAGGTCCACGTGGCCCGCGACGAAGAAGAGGCGGGAAGTGTCCGGCTTCTTGGGCGCGGTACAGAAGCGATCCTGGAGATAGAAGGGCGGAATCGACTGGTAGTAGAGCGTCGCCCGCACGCTGGCCGGCGTGCCCCGGAAGGCCGCGGTGGGGACCGTGTAGGTCACCTCGTCGCCGCCGCCGCCCATGCCGCCGGGAACGGATTTCGGCTTGTACCAGGGGTCGTCCACCTCGCCGCCGCTGCCGTCCGGCAGATGGGGCGTCACGGCTTCCAGGAGATCGGGGATGGGCAGCTTGGCGCTCCCCAGCCCCTGGCTCTGCGCCAGCTTCACGGTCGGCGACCAGCCGCGCGGGAGGATACGGTTGTCCTTGACCGGGGTGGCGAGCGAGAGGAAGCTCGTCGTCAGCCGGCCCTTGGGATCGAGCACCAGCTCCTGGTAGATCTGCACCTGGTCCTCCCGGCCGATGTTCCGGTAATGGGGTTGGAACTTCTTCTCGGCCTCCCCGCCGCGCTTGCACCCGCTCTGCCACATGAATTCGCCGGCGATCGGCTTGCCGCCGGCATCGACCAGGACGCCGGTCGAATCGGTGCGGCCCGAGGCCCAGAGGGCCTTGCCGGTGGCGTCCAGCACCTCGAAGGTCACGAAGGCGCGGCGGAAGCTGACGCCCGAGGGGAACTTGTGCCCGGCCTGGTTCTCCACCCGGACGTTGGCGACCAGGCGATCGATATGGCGCTCGAGCCGGACGACCGACACCGAAGCGGTGGCGTTGTCCGCCTGCTGGATCATCGAGTCGTAGGTGGTCGCGAGCGGCTCCACCCCCCGCGAGGTCAGCATGGGGTCCTGGATGCGGATGCCCAGAATGTCCGGGAACTGCTGGGCGAACCGGTTGAAGAAGACGTTCAGGCCCACCAGGCTGTGGCGAGAGTAGGGCGAGCGAGGCGTCAAGTCGATGTCCGACTGCGGCAGCCGGCTCTCCGTCTGTGGCATGTTGCTCGCTTCCTGGATGCTGGCGATCTTGGTGCTGAGCTCACCCGGCACCCCCGGATAGGACGTCCCCATGTGGCAGTTCTGGCACGACCGCGGCGTCGGGCCGTCGTCCCGGAAGTCGCTGAACGCCCATTCCGGGTAGGTGCCCTGCTCGAGGATGATCTCGGGCTTCTTGGTCCCCGGCTTCACCCAGGGCTTGTCGCCGTCGAAGACCGGCAGCACCACGCTGTGGCAGCTGCCGCAGACCTGGGACGACCGCTCGAGCGGGTACTCGACCGGCTTCGCCCCGAGGGAGTGGTCCATCGGCACCTGCTTGGGGCCGTCGAAGGGGCCCTGGATCGCGTCGGCCGCGCCGACCCGGAAGTCGCCGGTGAAGGTGTCGCCGATCGGGGTCTTGCTCTGGGTCTGGGGATCGACGTCGATGTGGTGGCAGGTGGTGCAGGAGACGCCGTCGCGGGCGAGACCGCCGTAGAGCGAGTCCTTCTGCTGCTCCGGGGTCCTCGCCAGGTAGGGAATGGCCTTCACCTGCTCTCGGGAGAACAGCTTCCGCGGCACGATGGGCTGCGAATTCGCGTCCAGGCCGAGGAGATTGGTGTTGTTGCAAATCTCGTTGGCCTTGGGATTGCCCGGGAACTGATCGAGACAGAACTGCCGCTGTCCCATGACGCCGTGGCAGTGCAGGCAGACGTCCGGCGCCAGCTTGGCGAGCGCGGGATGGACGGTCTGCTCGGTCTCGAGCTGGGAGAAGAAGATCGGGTCCCGGCCGGCGAGGCCCATGGGAGAGCCGCGCCACTCCGCGTAGGTGGAGAGGTCGATCAGGTGGCTGAAGGCCGGCTGATCCGGCTTCTGCACCGTCATGTCGAAATGCAGGCCGGTCCCACCCG
>JAXDLD010000510.1:0-15850 GCA_034666805.1 Acidobacteriota bacterium | reverse complement strand
GGAGGCGCGCGGCGACCGGCTCGGGCAGGTCCGCGGGTGCGATGAGCCCGGCCTTGTCCTCCAGGTACTTGTCGGCGTAGTCGTAGAACTCGTTGCCGGGGACGATCTCGCCGATGACCGAGGCTTCCAGAGTCCCGTAGCCGAGCACCGCGCATTCGAGCTCGCGCCCCACGATCCCGCGTTCGACCAGGACCGCGTCGTCGAACTGGAGCGCGAAGCGGATCGAGGTCTCCTGGCAGGCGCGGCTGTCGACCCGCTTCACCCCGACCGAGGAGCCGCCGACGCTCGGCTTGACGAAGAGCGGCAGGGGCAGCCGTTCCAGGCGGTCGAGGAAGGCCCGCGGGTCGGCCTCGAAGGCGGCGCCCGTCGTCGTCTCGTAGTCGACGACCGGCACCCCGGCCGCCGCCATCACCCGCTTGGCGAGCACCTTGTCCATCGCGAGAGCGGAGGCGGTCACCCCCGGCCCCACATAGGGGAGGTCGAGCATCTCGCAGAGCCCTTGAAGGGTGCCGTCCTCCCCCCAGGTACCGTGGACGAGGGGGAAGAGCGCCTCGGCGCCCGCCCCGGTCAGGTGGACGAGGGTCGGGGCGACCGGCGACCCGACCGGCGCGATGGCCTTGGCCTCGCCCGCCAGCACCTCCGCGGCTTCCGCGGTCGAGACCCAGCAGCCGTCCTGGGCGATCCCCAGGGGAATGACCCGGTGCCCGGCCTCGACCAAGCCCCGGGCCACGGTGCGGGCCGAGGTGATCGAGACCTGGTGCTCTACGCTACGCCCGCCGAAGATGAGACCTACGTTCATGCGCCGTCCTCTTAAGAAGGCGCCATCTTACCAGCCGCGGCGCGGGGACGTACAGTCGCGGAGTCGACCCCAAGCTCTCCTGGATCAGCCGGTCAGCGACCCGATTTTCCCGCCTGCCGGGTGAGTCCCTGCGCTTCCAACCAGTTATAGAAGGCATCGATCCAGTGGTCGCTACTGGTGCCCTGCTTTCGCATGCCGAAGCCATGGCCGCCGGCGCTGAAAATGTGGACCTCGGGTTTGTGGCCCGCCGCGGTTAGCGTGGAATAAAACTTGACCACGGGCGCGAGCGCCAGCGGGTCATCCTGCGCCCACGCGAGAAACATGGGTGGCAGCTTGGCCGGAATGGCGGGCATGGCACCGAACGGACCACCATAGATCATGGCAGCGAAGCTCGGCCGCCCCGCGGCGTCTTGCTGCAGCAGGGCTCCGCTGGTGACCATGGCGCCGGCCGAGAAGCCCATGAAGCCGACCCTGTCGGGAGAGAGGCCCCACTCCGCCGCATGCTGCCGAACCACCTTGAGGGCCTGAATTCCGTCCGCGATGCCATATTTGCCAGCCTCATCCATGTTCATCCCCACCGGGATGCCTTCCTGGCGCTTTTCCAGGATTCTATACTTGAGCACGAACGCGGCGATGCCTTTGTCCTGCAGCCAGCGCGCGACATTGTTGCCTTCCAGATCGATGGCCAGCGCGACGAAAGCGCCACCAGGAGCGATGATGACGCCGGTTCCCGTCGCCTTGGCCCGCTCCGGAAGGTACGCCGTCAAGGTCGGAGTTGCTACGTTGAAGACCACGGTTCCAAGAGGAGTGTTCTCCGCGGTCCTCTCTTTCTGGGTCCAATTCTCGGAACCCGGAGCGACGCCCGGCCAAACCTTCACGACCTGTGAGTGGGCGGAACCGGTCAGCAGAAATATAAGGGCGATTGCGATACACACCGCTCTTCGCGGCATATTTTCTCCTGATCCATGGGTGAGCGCCCTAACGCGGCTTTTAGCCTTGGGCATAACGACGCTTCCTCTCTGCCACCGAGCCGGCGATCAGCTGCTCGAGGACTTCGAGATCAACGTCGCTGAGCCTGCGAACGTAGAGGCATCCCTTGCCCGTCTTGTGCTTCCCGAGCTTGGAAAGCAGCTCCTCCCGCCGAGGGAAACTCGCCAGGAGGTAGACACTGATGTCGCCCTTTCGCGAGGAGAAACCCGTCAGGCAGGAGTCGCCTTCGCGACCGCTCTCGTACTTGTAATGATAGCTGCCGAAGCCAACGATGCTGGTTCCCCACATCTTCGGCTGCTCCTGGGTCGCCTGGGTCATCAGCTTGGCCAGAGCCTCACAGTCTTTGCGCCTGGCATCATCTGCGATGGCGGAGAGGTAGCTCTCGACGCTCGCTTCCGTGGCCTTCGTTTTGTTCTCCGCCATTGCTCGACTCCTTTCGGACTCGTGAGAGTGTCGGGCCAGCACCTATTCCGCAGGCTGCGGAAGCGCCGATCAGGGGCTGATCCTAAGCCACTGTCCTCATTATGAGGCATGAGCGTACTGGATGATTTCCGTTTCGAGACGGTCTCCTAGACGGTCTTTTTCCACTTCGAGATCGTATCGGGTCTGAAGGTTGAGCCAGAACCTCTCGCTTGTACCGAAGAACCGGGAAAGCCGCAAAGCCGTATCCGCGGTTATACTCCGCTTTCCATGAACAACTTCGTTGATGCGCCGAGCCGGGACACTAATATTCTTGGCCAACCGATACTGACTGATCCCCAGGGGTCGCAAGAACTCCTCGAGGAGAATCTCGCCCGGATGGATTGGAGGAAACTTCTTGGCCACTTCGTGCTCTCCCTAGTGGTAGTCCGCTATCTCCACGTCGTCAGCATCACCGTCCGACCATCTGAAGCAGATCCGCCACTGGTCGTTGATCCTGATGCTGTACTGCCCTTCCCGCTCACTGCGGCGCGATCTTGCCGTGGATCCCCGTCACCGCCATGAGTGCCGCCGACGCATACAGCTTGTGGTATTCCGCTACCATTTCGCCTGACCGGATCACCGGATCGGTCGCGACCAGTTTCTCTGCCTCCTCAGGCGTCTCCAGCGCGAACACGAACATCCCCCGCCAGTCGCCCTGGTCGCCGAACGGCCCCGCCAGCACGAGCTTTCCCTCGCTCGCGAGCCGCTTGATGTTCGCGAAGTGGCCTTTAAACATGTCGTCGCGGGCCGGCCCGTCGGGCACCCGGTGCGGCCCTGTCTTGAGGATGACGAGGATGTAGTTGCGCATCCCGCGTTGGTCGGCGCCGAGTTGCTTCGCGAGCGCCGGATCCGCAACCTGCGGCTGCGTCGCTGGTTGAGCGAAGGCAGGGAAAGAAAACAGCAGCGAGCACAGAAGGGTGGGGACCACGCCGATGCGCATCTTACGTCTCCTCGTCTGGAACACTCCGCGTAGCCTGCTGTCTCATCCGGGTACACGACAGGCGAACTCTGAATCTTCGCTTTTAGCTCCTCGTACAACGGCTCCAGCTTCTTGCCCATGCGAAGCAGCGCCGCGATTTTTGGCTGGCACCTGCTCGGAGAGCTTGTCTTCTCCGCTCTCCGCCAAGGAGCCGCCTAACAATACTGCCGTTCAGCGGCGGGTGCAAGGGGAGCGAGCGACCGACGCGCCTGTTTGTCTGCAACAGCGTTCGGCGACCCGCCTCTATGCCTGGCTGGGCCAGAGGAAAGTAACTGCAAACGCAACCAAGAGAACTCCGCTCAATGCCTGAACGCCGACCAGTGCACGGCTATATCGCGAGGCCGGCACGATGTCTCCATAGCCCAATGTTGTCATCGTGACCGAACTAAAGTACAGAAAATCAACGTACGACCATTCGGGGCGTAGTGAGGTCAATCGCGCAGTTTGGCGGAATTCCTCTGACTCCAGGGCCGTTACGAGCCTGAGGAGACGAGCACGAAAAGCAGATTCACTTGCAGGAGAGAACAGATCTTCGACCGCGCTCTCGACGGGATGAAGGAGCCTTTCTGATTTCAGAGTATAGGATAGCTGCCGCGTCCTAAGCTCTATCTCGTGGATCACAACTGGTGGTTGAGCGAAAAAGACATCATCGACTAGCTTGACAGTCGCGCCAGAGGGTAATTTGACACCTCTATTTTTGACCTTTAGGACAAGAAGTGTCTGCGGTGGCTGCTTGACCAGTTCGCGAAGCACCGCCAGCTCGGCACGGGAGGCGCCAATGTCTCGGAGTGCAGACGTTCGCTGTCTCGACAGTTGGATGGCAGCCACGCCATCTGCAAAGGCGTAAGCAGTCGAGTCGGCAAGATAGAAGAAGTAGTGAACCGATGCGAACGCGACAGTCAGTAGTACATAAATAGTGGCGATCGCACCGATCCGGAAGCGTAGAGAGAGTGGAATGACCGACGCGAGTGCGACGATCGTGAGCGCAATCGACAGTGCCAAGAAAACTGATGCCCAGACTATGTCGTTTAGATAGATGAGTGGCGCGACGCTGGCGAAGGTGAGCAGCGCGAACGCGCAGTTCAACAGTCTCTTGGCAGCCTTCTCTGGATTTGCCGCGGCCATATATCCTTGACCGGGTTGCCTAACGTTTAGCGTCTATCCGGGGTTCTCTCACGCCCGAGGCTCGGAGTCAACCAGCGGTCGCGGGAGGATCTTGGATAGACGCGGGTTGAACCAAAATCGCGGGGGAGTCAGCGAGAGCTGCTCATGGAAAATCAATCCGCAGGAGGAGACCGCACCAGGACATCGTCCGCAGGCACCTCGCGAGGCGATCATCACGTCTCCAAAGCACCTCCCAGGTGAGCTTGCGGCCGGCATCGAGGTCCCCCAGCAGCGATTCGTTTCCACCATTGTACCGCAGATACACGAAGGGACCCACTCCCTCCATACTCTCGCGGAGAGTCGAGTAGCCAGTGGTCGCCAGAGCGGAGGAGACCTCGTTGACGAGCTCAGGGCCACGGGAGCCAGATCCTCAATCCGGCGCAAGCGGCTTTGCCCACACCAGGGCCTTCTGCACACAGACCTCGCATCGCGAGGGATCGATGCCGGTGAGGCTCTCGAACTGTTGGCGCCAGTCGGTCTTCGGGATCATCCTCGCCGGAGGACGGGGAAGAACCTGACGGCAGAGAGCCAGGGACTTCTCTCGATGGCGGTTGGCCAGCAGCCCGTAGTAGCGGATCCTCACGAAGCGATCGGGAAGCACGTGCAGGAGAAATCGGCCAGGAGGAACTCCTCGCCGGTGAGCGTCGCTCGGGCAGGCAAAGTCTGAACCTCGTTG
This sequence comes from Acidobacteriota bacterium, assembly GCA_034666805.1. GTDB lineage: Bacteria > Acidobacteriota > Thermoanaerobaculia > Multivoradales > UBA5704 > DASQPA01. The sequence goes on along the minus strand of JAXDLD010000510.1, from coordinate 10,780 downwards.
CGCAGCTTTCGAGCTGGGGAGATCGAACGGAGAAGCAGGCTCCGCCAAATCCGAAGCACGGCCTTCTAACTCAGGAGGTAGAGAGACCTAAATCCGAGCCACGGAGAATAAAGCCAGAGAAGGAGCACTCCAGATCCGAAGCACGGAGCTTCAAACCTCGGATGAGGCTCTGCCAACCTCACACGCGGGTCTTCAAGCCTTAGGGGAGAGTCTCCCAAGTTTAAGATGCGGATCTCCAAACCTGGGAGACGCATCTCAGAATTCAGATAGGGGTCCTCCAAACTTGAGAGACTTCCCTAAGTTAGCGCCTATGGGTAGTTCCGCCGTCCGGAAAAGACCTCCGTTTTGGCGCGAAGGGGCTGTCGACTCCCGCGGAAAGCTCTCCGGGCGTCTGGAAATAGGGGGAAAGCCCCTCCGAAGGCGGCGCCGCCTCCGCGAGCGCGCTCAGGCCTCGCTCTCCGGGGCGAGATGCTCACGGATCCAGGCTGCGAGTTGGCTCTCGGTGAGCCGGCCGGCGGCGAGCGCCACCATGGTGGTCATGACTTCGGGCTCGGTCGGGGACCCAGCGGGGCTCCCGCATCGCCTACTTGGCGAGCTCGCGCAGGGCATTGCGGTACTTTTTCGCGGCGCGGCCTGCGATGGCAAGGCCGGCTTCGATATCGGGGTCGTACGGCGTGAGGAGAATACCGTTCTCCGTCTCCACAGCCAGGACACGGTCGCCGACGTCCAAGTGCAGGCGCTCGGCCATTTCCTTCGGGATCGTCGCGCCAATCGAGCCGCCGACCTGGCGTAGGGTGAGCTCACGTACCATGAACAGCAGAGTAGCACCTGAGTGCTACGAGGCGAAGGACGAGATCCGCCGCCCTTACCGCCGCCCGAGATCCACCCGGTGCGCGCTCCGCACCTCGGGGATGGCGAGGAGGCGGGTCACGACTTCATCTGGCGGGTTCTGGTCGAGGCGCAGGACGGCCAGGGCCATGGCGCCGCCTCCCGGCTCCTCCTCGCGGCGGGCGAGGTGGATGTCGGCGATGTTGACCCCGGCCTCTCCCAGGAGGGTGCCGAGGCGGCCCACGACGCCGGGCATATCGCGGTTCTCGAGCACCAGGAGCTTCCCCTCGGGCCGGAACTCCAGGCGGAAGCCGCCGAAGCGGACCACCCGGGGGTCGCGGTCGCCGAAGAGGGTGCCGTCGAGCTCCACGCTCTTGCCGCCGCCGGTGAGCCGCACCCCGATCAGGTGCGGGTAGTCGCCGCTGCCGCTGTGGGTCGAGCGCACGACCTGGATGCCGCGGCTCTCGGCGATGCGGTCGGCGTTGACGTAGTTGACCCCCTCGCCCAGGAAGTTCGAGAGCACACCCTTCAAGGCCGCCACGGAGACCGGCACCCGGTGGGCCTCCTCGATCCCCCAGAGCTCGACCCCGAGCTGCTGCGGAGCGCTCTCCAGGAGCTGCCCCGCCATCTTCCCCAGCCTCTCGGCGAGGGCGAGGTAGGGCTCGACCCGGCCGCCGGTCGGGCGGAAGGGGAGGTTGACGGCGGCGACCGAGAGCGAGCCCGCGAGGGCCGCCAAGAGCATCTCCGCGGTCTCTTTCGAGATCCGCTCCTGGGCCTCCCGGGTCTGGGCGCCGATGTGGGGTGTCGCCACCACTTTGGGATGGCGGACGAGCCGCAGGTCCTTGGGCGGCTCCTCGGAGAAGACGTCCAGGCCGGCGCCGCCGAGCTTGCCGCTCTCGAGAGCCGCCAGGAGCGCCTCCTCGTCCACCACCCCGCCACGGCCGCAGTTGACGAGGAGCGCACCGGGCTTCATGCCGGCGATCCGCTCCTTACTCAGGAGATTGCGCGTCTGCTCGGTCAACGGCGTGTGCAGGGTGACGACGTCGGCCCGGGCGAGGAGCGCCTCGATCGACAGCAGCTCGACCTCCAGGCGGCGGGCGGCCTGCTCGTCGAGGAAGGGGTCGAAGGCTACGACCTGCATCTCGAAGCCGCGGGCGCGCGCCGCCACCCGCTGGCCGATGCGGCCGAAGCCGATGACCCCCAGGGTCTTCCCCTGAAGCTCGACGCCCAAAAAGCTCTTGCGATCCCAGACGCCCGCCTTCATTGAGGCGTCGGCGGCGGGGACGTTCCGGGCCACCGCGAGGAGAAGGGCGAAGGTGTGCTCGGTCGCCGACATCAGGTTCGCCGTGGGGGCGTTGACGACCAGGATGCCGCGCTCGGTGGCCGCCTCGACGTCGACGTTGTCGACCCCGATCCCCGCCCGCCCCACGACTTTCAGCTTCTTGCCGGCGGCGAGGAGCTCGGCGGTCACCTGGGTCATGCTGCGGACGACCAGGGCGTCGTAGTCGGCGATCACCTCAGCGAGGCGCGGGCGCTCCTCGGCGGTGAGCTGGTGGAGCTCCACCCCCGAGGCCTTGAGGAGCTCCAAGCCCGAAGGGTCGAGCGGGTCGGCGATCAGGATGCGCGACATCATCCCCTCCAGGCCCGCGCCGCGGCGCCCGCTTCGTCGACATGGAGGGCCGCGAGCATCTCATCCATCACCTCGAAGAGGCCGGTCAAGTCGCTCTCGCGGACCTCCCCCATGTGCCCGATGCGGAAGGTCGAGGGCTTCCAGTCGCCATAGCCGCCGCCGATCGTGTAGCCGCGCCCGGCGAGACCCTTGACGATCGCCTGCGGATCGACTCCCTGCGGAGCCTTGAGGCAGCTCACGGTCGCCGAGCGGGCGTCCGGCGCCGAGGCGTACTCGCAGCCGTGCTGGGCCGCCCAGGCGGCGGTCTTCTCGGCGCAGCGGGCGTGCCGCGCCCAGCGCTCCTCCATCCCCTCGGCCACGATGACGTCGAGCTGGCGATCCAGGGCGTAGAGGAGCGGGATGGCCGGGGTAGTGATGAAGCCCCCCTCGCGGTGCTTGTCGCGGTAGCGCAGGAGGTCGGTGTAGAAGCCGCGGTGCGGGACTTTGGCGGCGCGCTCGGCCGCGCGCTCGGAGAGGGTGAAGACGGCGAGGCCGGGCGGCAGGGCGAGCGCCTTCTGGGTGCCGGCGAGGACGATGTCGATCCCCCAGTCCTCAGACTCGACGGGCGCGCCGCCCAGCGAGGAGACGGTGTCGACGATCAAGAGGGCGTCGCTCTCCTCGCGGACGACCTTGGCGATCTCTTCGAGCGGGCTCATGACCCCGGTCGAGGTCTCGTTGTGGACCAGGGTCACCGCCTCGTAGCGCTTGCGGGAGAGGGCGGTCCGCACGAGATCGGGGTCGATCGCCTGGCCCCAGGGGGCGGCGACCTTGTCGGCCGACTTGCCGAGCGAGAGGCTGATCGAATGCCAGCGCTCGGAGAAGGCGCCGTTGGTCAGGTTCAGGACGTCCGAGCGGACCGTCGAGAGGACGGCGCTCTCCATGACGAGGGTCGAGCTGCCGGTCGCGATCATCACGTCGCCCGAGGTGCGGAGCACTTTCTGGAGGCGGCCGGCGAGCGAGGTGTAGAGGGCCTTGAACGGCGCCGAGCGGTGCCCCTGCATGGGGAGGGTCATGGCTTGCCGGACGTCTTCCGTGACGTAGCTCGGGCCGGGAAGGAAGAAGCGGATAGTTTCAGTCATGGGAGAGCCCTCGGTCGTTCACTGCTCAGGGACTACTTACGCCGCAACGCGGCAAGCTTATCGAGTTCGGCGGCTCAGGTCCAGGGGCGGGGCTTGCGGAGCGCCGCGGCCAGGTCGCCGGTCGCGTAGAGGCGGGCCGCCTCGCCCGGGGGAGAGACTTTCCAACTCTCTCCTTCCAGAGTGAGACGGGGGGCGTGAAGCGTGCCGCGGACGAGGACCAGTGCGCAGCCGCGGAAGTGCTCGCGGAGGAGGTCTTTCATCACCGGCGCGCCGCGCAGGGGTTTGACGACGATGCTCCGGCCGCCCCCGGCGGACACCGCGCGGAGAGCCCCCAACCCCGCCGCCGCTTCGAGGTCGGCCGGGAGCGAAGGTGGAGGTGCCAGGTCGAGCCAGCCGATCCGCAAGCCGATCTCCTTGGCGGCGGCAAAGAGCGCGGCGAAACGCTCCGGCCCGTCGTCCACCGCCAGCAGGTGCGGGCTCTTCATCTGTAGAGGAGGATCTCCGCGCACTCCGCCCGGAAGGCGGCCTCATCGGCCTCCCAGCTCGCGAACCAGGTGAGGAGGTCATCCCGACTTCCAGCTTCGATTGCCTCGCGGCAGGCCGGACTGCGGGTGAGGAGGTCGATGGCCGGACGGTCGGCGACGAACTCGTAGGGCGCCCGCCGCCAGGCGAAGACCTCCGGCGCCAGGGCGCGGACGGCGGCGAGCAGCTCCACCCCCGCGCGGTAAGAGCGGAAGCGGACGGGGTCGGTCACCACCAGCTCGACCCCGCCGCAGACCTTCCCCGCCTGTTTCTGGAACTGCGGCCGGAAGTAGGTGGGGAGGAAGGCGGCGCCGGGGAGGCCGAGGCCGTTCAGACGGTCGGCTAAAGCTACCGGGTCGAGCCCGGGCGCGCCGGTCAACTGAAAGGGGCGGGTGGTGCCGCGCCCTTCGGAGAGCTCGGTCGCCTCGACCAGGCAGCCGCCAGGGTAGACCTGGGCCGTGACCGTGGTCGGGATGTTGGGGGACGGGGCGATCCAGGGGAGGCCGGTCTCCTCCCAGGTCATGGCGCGGCGCCAGCCCTCCATCTCCCAGACCGTGAAGCTCCCCTGCCAGCCGCGGCGTTTCGCTTCGAGCAGCACCAGTTCCCCCATCGTCAGGCCGTGGCGGACGGGGGTCTTGAAGGCGCCCACGAAGGAGTCGTAGCCGGGCTCGGGAAGGTTCCCCTCGACGACCTCGCCGCCCAGGGGGTTGGGACGGTCGAGCAGCCAGACCTCACAGCCCGCGGCGAGCGCCGCCTCGGCCGCCCAGACCGCGGTGGCGGCGTAGGTGTAGTAGCGCGAGCCGACGTCCTGGAGGTCGATGAGGAGGAGGTCGAGGCCAGCGAAGGCTTCGGGCCGTGGAGCGAGGGAGGACTCGGAGTCGCCGTAGAACGAGAGGATGGGCACTCCGGTCCAGGGATCGTGGCCACCTTCGGCGGCGATCATGTCTTGCTCGATGCCGTAGAAGCCGTGCTCGGGGCCGAAGAGGACGCTGGGCGGCGTGGCCACCGTTGACAAGGCACGATGGGCCGGACGGAGATCGCCCCTTCCGCAGGCGATCGAGGCGCCGTGGGCGAGGAGGCCGTAGCGCCGGCCGGCCAGGCGCGCGGGCTCTTCGAGCAGCCGGTCGAGGCCGGTGGCAAGCTGCGGGCGGATGGGGGTCATCGCTGAGGAGCCGGAGGGCGGCGGAAGGTGCCGCGCTGGCCGCCGCTCTTGGCTTCCAGGCGGAGATCGGTCACCACGGCCTCCCGCTCGACGGCTTTCACCATGTCGTAGAGCGCGAGGGCCGCGGTCGAGCAGGCGACGAGCGCCTCCATCTCGGCGCCGGTCCTGGCGACGACGACCACCCGGCTCCGGATCTCGACCCCCTCGGGGATGGGCGCGATCTCGATCTCCACCTGGTCGAGCGGCAGCGGATGGGCGAGCGGGATCAGGTCGGCGGTCTTCTTGGCGCCCTGGATGCCAGCCAGGCGGGCGACCGCGAAGGCGTCCCCCTTGGGGAGGTTGGCGAGCCGGATCACGGTCTGGGCGGAGAGCAGCACCCGGCACGAGGCCTCGGCCACCCGGCGGGTGACCGGCTTTTCCGAGACGTCGACCATCTGCGCCTGGCCGTGCGAATCGAGGTGACTGAAGTTGCCCTGGCTCATGGTTTGCTCTTCCTGCCCGCGGCTATGCTACACCCAGCCATGCGCATCGCCATCGTGGTGCCCACCCTGAACGAAGAGGCGGCGCTCGCGCGGACTCTGCCCGCGGCCTTGCGTCTCGCGGACGAGGTGGTGGTCTCGGACGGCGGCAGCACCGACCGCACGCTGGAGATCGCGGAGCGGCTCGGCGCGCGCACGGTCTCCGGCCCGCCCGGGCGCGGCGGGCAGCTCAACCGCGGCGCCAACCTGACAGAAGCCGACCTCCTCGTCTTCCTCCACGCCGACACGACCCTGCCGCCCGAAGCTCCCCGCCGCCTCCGTGAAGCGGTCGCGGCCGGCGCCCTGGGCGGCGCCTTCTTCCTCCGCTTCGACGACGACCGCCCCAAGCTCCGCTTCGGTGCCTGGCTGATCAATCAGCGCACCCGCTTGACCCGGCTGCCGCTCGGCGACCAGGCTCACTTCGTCACCCGCGCCACCTTCGAGCAGCTGGGCGGCTTCAAGGAGTGGCCGATCTTAGAGGATCTCGACTTCGCCTGGCGCCTGCGCAAGCTGCGGGGCATGACTCTGATCGCGGACGAGGTGACGACCGGGGCGCGCCGCTTCCTGGAAGGGGGTGTGGTGAGGACGGTGGCGACCAACTGGCTCATCTGGGCGCTCTTCTGCCTCGGCATGTCGCCCTATCGCCTGGCCCGCCTGTACAAGCAGATCCGCTGATCTCTCGGCCCAAACTGCCCGAAGACACGAAAACCCCGTGGCCGCGCTCTTAAGTCGCTGCCACAGGGCTCGTTGCCGTGCGCCGGAATCTTTAGCCGCGGCTGCGCCGCTTCTTGTTGACCGACTCTTTCAAGTCCTTGCCCGCCTTGAAACGGACGCTCTTGCTCGCTTTGATATTGATCGATTGACCGGTCGCCGGGTTCCTGCCCTTGCGGGCCGCGCGCTCGGAGATCGAGAAGCTGCCGAAGCCGGGGACCTTGGCGCCGTCCCCCGACTTCAAGGCCGCGGTGATGGCGTCGAAGACGGCCTCGAAAGCCGCCGTCGCCTGCCGCCTGTTCAGACCTTCCACGGAATCCACAATGCTATTGATAAAGTCAGCCTTACCCGCCATCGCTACTCCTCCTTGTCCCTCAAGTTTTTTCGCCGGATTGACCACGAGACGATAAGGCAACAGGGGGGGGCTGTCAATACGGAACCGGCTCCCTGAAGCCCGCTACTTCCTCGTTTTTTCGAGCACGTTGACGGAGAAGCCGTCGTGGTCGGCGCCGGCCAGGAGGCGCCAGGCGCCCGGCCCCTCGATGCCGGCGGCGAGCGGCGGCGCCAGCACTCCCTCCAGGGGAAAGCGGGAGAAGCCGGAGTGGGATTCGAGGAAGCGGGCGATGACCCCCTCGTTCTCCTCGGCTTCGAGCGAACAGGTGATGGCGACCAGGCAGCCGCCGGGGACGACGAGCGGCGCCGCGCCGGCCAGGAGGCGGAGGGCCTGCTCTGACAGCCGGCCGATCTCGCCCTCGCTGATCCGCCACTTGAGCTCGGGGTGGCGGCGGAGCGTCCCCGTCCCCGTGCACGGCAGGTCGAGCACCACGCGGTCGAAGACCGGCCGGAACGGCGGCGCCCCGGCGTCGGCCGCGAGCACCGGCAGGTCGCGGCGCAGCCGGCGCAGGTTGGCGCGGAGAATGGCGAGCCGCGCGGGCGACACGTCGGCCAGGGTGAGCGCGACGGCGGGCTCGGCGGCCAGGAGGGAGAAGCTCTTGCCGCCGGGAGCGGCGGCGGCATCGAGGATGCGCTCGCCCGGGCGCGGCGGCGGCATCAGGGCCGCCGCCTGGCTCGCCTCGTCCTGAACGTAGAAGCGGCCGGCGGCGAAGGCGGCGCTCGTGAGCGGGCTGCCGCGGCGGACGGTCAGGCCGAGCGGCGAGAGGGCCGCGGGCTCGACCTCCATCCCGGCGTCGATCAGCTCCTCGGCCAGGAGCTCGCGCCCGCCCTGGTCGCGGAAGGCGAGGAGCTGGAGCGGCTTGGCGCTGTTGTTGGCGGCCAGGAGGGCCTGCGTGCGCTCGCGGCCGAAACGGGCGAGCCAGCGGGCGACGAGGAAGTCGGGATGGCTCATCTCGATCCCTAACCGCCGCGCCGGGTCGGCGGCATCGGCGCCAGTGACCGGCCACTCGGAGAGGTGGGGGGCGCGGGCGATGGCGCGGAGCACGCCGTTCGCGAAGCTCGCGCCGCCCCGGTGGGTGAGCTGGTGGGCCTGCTCGACCGCCTCGTGGACGGCGGCGTGCGGCGGCACGCGATCGAGGAAGAGGAGCTGGTAGGCGGCGATGCGGAGCGGCGCGTGGAGGGCCGGCTCGATCTGCTCGAGCTTGCGGTTGCTGGCGGCGGCGATGACGTAGTCGAGCCGCCGCAGCCAGCGCAGGCTCCCCATCACCAACTCGACCAGGAGCCCCTGGTCGCGTTCGTCGAAACGGGCGAGGACGCTGTCTAAAAACGAGTCGACCGGCGCCAGCGAGGCGAGGGTGCGGTCGAGCACCCAGCCGGCCGCGGCGCGCAGGTTGTCCTGGGTCGACCGCTTGGGGGTCATCCGCCGGTTGCGGCCGGCGCCGGTCTGCGACACCGGGGGGGCGGAGATGTGGCGCTTGCTCATGGGATCGTCTTCACGTTCACGCGAAGCTCTCGCCCGCGGCCAGGCGCTCGCCGTTGACGAAGTCGGAGGCGCTCCGCGGCGGCTTGCCGGGGCGCTGCAGGCTGAAGATCGCGAGCGCCGTGCCGGCGCCGCAAGAAATGAGCGCGCGCCCGTCGGCGAGGCCTACATAGGTGCCCGGCGCGGCAGCGGCGGTATCGGCGGCCGGCACCGCCGAGACGATCTTGACCGGACGGCCGCGGAGCTCGGCGGTCAGGCCCGGCCATGGGGTGTAGGCGCGGAGCCGGTTGTAGAGATCCTGGGCGGGGAGCGACCAGTCGACGGCGCCGCTCTCCCGGGTCAGGCGCGGCGCGTAGGTGGCGAGATCGGGGTCCTGCGGCCGGGGCGTGATCTCGCCTCGGAAGAGCCGGGTGAGGGTCTCGACCACCAGCTCTCCGCCGACCGCGGCGAGCCGGGGGCCGAGCTCGCCAGCGGTCTCAGCCGGGCCGATCGCGACCTCGCGGGCGAGGAGGATGGGACCGGAGTCGAGGCCCGCCTCCATCCGCATGGTGGTCACCCCGGTCCGCGTCTCGCCGGCGGCGATGGCGGCCTGGATGGGGGCGGCGCCGCGGTAGCGCGGGAGGAGCGAGGCGTGGAGGTTGATGCAGCCGAGCCGCGGCAGGTCGAGGAGCGCGCGCGGGAAGATCTGCCCGAAGGCGACGACGACGGCGATGTCGGGGACGAGCGGAGCGAGCTCGGCGAGAAAGCCCGGCTCGCGCACCCGTTCGGGGCGCAGGAGGGGGAGGCCGTGGGCGAGGGCCCAGCGGGCCACCGGCGACTCCCGGGTCTTCTGGCCGCGGCCGGCAGGCCGGTCCGGCTGGGTGACGACGGTGGCCGGAGGCAGGCCCGCCGCCACCAGGGCGTCCAAGGTCGGGAGCGCGAGCTCCGGCGTACCGAAGAAGACGAGTTGGGGGGCCGCCGGCATGGCGGGCATGGTACCAAAGACACGAACGCCCCGTCCGGTGAGGACGGGGCGCCGGTACGATCGGGCAGGGGGGCTTCTATTGCCCCGTATTGGCGATCGTGATGGTGACCTCGCCGAGCAGGGTGTCGGCGCCCAGGGTGTCGGTCGCGATCACCTGCAGCTTGTGCTTGCCGTTCGAGAGCTTGCGGGTGTTGAAAGGGATCGTAAAGCCGGGGGTCGCGCTGTCGGGGTAGCCGGGGAAGAGGGCGGAGATGCCCGGCCGCGCCAGGGTGACGCCCGAGGAGCCGATCGCGACGCCGTCGACTAATCCGGTGACGACGGTGATCCCCTCGTAGTCGAGCGCCCAGCCGGTCACCTGGACCCGGTTGCTGTAGAGGAGGCCGTTCGCCGGCACGTCGATCGAACCAACCGACGGGTCGTTGGTCCCGAAGTCGGCGCAGGAGAAGGTCACCGGGATCTCGGCGATCTCCCGGACCGTGCCGAACTGGTCGCCGGCGCGGATGGTCACGGTGTGGTGACCGGGAGAGTAGAGGCCGCAGCTGATCAGCTGGCTGACGTCGAGCACGAAGCGGAAGCCGCTGTGGATCGAGTCGCGGAGCTGGGGGAAGCTGTTGCTGATGTCCTGCCGGCGCAGGCCGTAGCAGTTGGTGAGGCCGCCGGTCTGCGGGGTGTAGAAGCAGCCGATCTTGCTGCTGTAGCCGGAGGGCGAGAAGAGCGCGCGGTCGATCAGCAGCTCGACGTAGCCGATCCCGGAGTCGTTCGGGTTGACCCCGGTGTCGAGCGCCCAGCCGGAGACGACGCTGTAGCGGCGCGGGTTGTCGATGACGATGTCGGGCGCGAAGCCGCCAACCCCCTGGCAGACGCCGCACTCGCCGACGAGCTCGGCGTTGGCGTTCGGGAACTCGATCTTGCCGAAGGGACCGAGCTGGGAGGGGGAGTTGCTGAACTGGAACCGGATCCCTTTGAGGTCCGCCGTCTCACCCTTCAGGCTCCGGACCCGCGCCGAGACCGTGTGGAGCCCGTTCAAGTAGTGGGTGGTGTCCAGGTTGTAGACCCAGCCCGGGAGGGCCGCGTTGGGGAAGCCGGGGTAGAGCTGGGTGACGCCCGGCCGGCTGCGGCCGTAGGTGGCGCGGCCCTCGATGACCCCGTCGACCAGGACGTCGACCGACGCCACGCCGCTGTCGGCGAGCGCCCAGCCGAAGAGGGGGGCGTTGCCGTCCAACCCGTTGCCCCCGCCGACCCTGCCGCCGAACGAGCCGAACGGCTGGCCGGCGTGGGAGGGCGCGGCCGAGGCCAGAGCGAGCACGGCCACCACGATCGCTACCAGGACGATGTTGCGCTTCATCGCTTCCTACCTCCGCCCGCCGCCTCCCGCGCGCCCAAGCGCAGGAAGGATCGAGGCATGTCAGGCCAAATCTGAAGTACTACGTGAACTTTTCTGGAATTGTAAGCGC
>JAXDLD010000509.1:0-16719 GCA_034666805.1 Acidobacteriota bacterium | reverse complement strand
GGGCCGCGTGCGACAGGTGACGCTCGACGCCCTCGCGCACCAGGACCTGCCCTTCGAGATGCTGGTCGAGCACCTGGCGCCGGAGCGCGACGCCGGCCGCTCGCCGCTCTTCCAGGTGATGTTCGCGCACCAGGACCTGTCGCTCTCGGCCCTGGCTCTGCCCGGTCTCCGCTCGCGTCCGCTCGCCGTGGACCTCGGCATGGCCAAGTTCGATCTGACCCTCTACCTGGAGGAGGCTGGCGGCGTTTCCGCTCTGGCTCTGGAGTACGACCGGGAGCTGTTCGACGACGTCACCGTCCATCGCCTGGGCGCCCAGCTCGAACGGCTCCTGACCGGGATGGCCGCGGCGCCAGAGGGGCTGCTCTCCGCTCTCCCACTGCTGGGCGACGCGGAGCGGCAGCAGCTCCTCCGGGAGTGGAACGACACCGGGTCCGCACCGGCTTCGGGCGCCTGCCTCCATCAGCTCTTCGAGGCTCAAGCGGAGCGGACGCCGACGGCCCGGGCGGTGGCGTTCGCGGGAGAATCGCTCACCTACTGCGAGCTCGACCGGAGAGCCGGCCGCCTGGCCCGGCGGCTGCGGGGCCTGGGTGTCGGTCCGGAGGTGCTGGTGGGGCTCTGCATCGAGCGCACGCTCGAAATGGCGGTGGGAGTCCTCGCGATCCTCAAGGCCGGCGGCGCCTACCTGCCTCTCGACCCGGCCTATCCGGCCGCCCGCACGGACGGCATGCTGGAAGACAGCGGGGTGCGGGTGCTCCTCACCCAGGAGCGGTGGCGCGAGCGGTTCGCCGGGCGGACGGATCTCCTCTGCCTTACGGTGGACGGCGAGCCGGACCCACCCTCCGCCGAGGGAGATCTGCCCGCGGCCGGACCCGGGAACCTGGCCTACATCATCTATACCTCCGGCTCCACCGGGAGGCCCAAGGGAGTGGCGATCGAGCACCGGAGCGCGGCTGCCCTCGTCGCTTGGGCCCGGCGGGTCTACGGCCCGGAGGACCTGGACGGGGTCCTCGCCGCGACCTCGCTCTGCTTCGACCTCTCCGTTTTCGAGCTGTTCCTCCCCTGGAGCACTGGCGGCACCGTCCTTCTGGAGGAGAACGCCCTCGCCCTCCCCGCGGTGGCCGCGCGCGAGCGGGTGACCCTGCTCAACACGGTGCCCTCGGCGGTGGCTGCCCTCCTCAAGGAGAACGCCCTGCCGGCGTCGCTCCGCACCGTCAACCTGGCCGGCGAGCCCCTCCTCCCGTCGCTGGTCGCGGAGATCTACCGCTCGGCGAGCGGCGTCGAGCGGGTCTTCGACCTCTACGGCCCCACCGAGGACACGACTTACTCCACCTTCGCTCTGAGGCGTCACGGCGGCCCGGCGACCATCGGCCGGCCGATCGCCGGGACCCGTGTCCTCCTCCTCGACCGCGCGTGCCATCCTGTCCCTCTCGGAGCGCCGGGTGAGCTATGCCTGGCCGGCGCGGGTCTCACCCGGGGCTACCTGAACCGTCCGGGCGCGACCGCCGAGCGGTTCATCCCCGACCCCTTCGCCGCCCACCCGGGAGAGCGCCTCTACCGCACGGGGGACCTCGCCCGGCAGCGGCCGGACGGCACCTTGGAGCTCCTCGGCCGCGCCGATCGCCAGGTCAAGGTGCGGGGCTTCCGCGTCGAGCCGGGCGAGGTGGAAGCGGCGCTCTCGCGGCATCCGGGAGTCGAGAGCGCGGTGGTCGTGGCGGGGCGAGAGGCGGCCGGGGGCCTCCGGCTGGTGGCCTACTGGGTCCCTGCCGGCCGGCGCTCGAATCTGGACAGCCGCGAGCTGCGCTCCTTCCTCAAGGAGAGCCTGCCGGACCCCATGCTGCCGGCCGTCTTCGTGCGGATCGAGAGCCTGCCGCTCCTGCCCAACGGCAAGGTGGACCGCGCGGCCCTGCCGGCTGCTCCACGCGAGCTGGAGGGAGAGGCCGCCATGGCGTCGCCCCGGCCTCCGAGCCCGATCGCCGAGATCCTGGCAGGGATCTGGGCCGAGGTCCTGGGGCTCTCCCGGGTCGGCCCGGAGGACAACTTCTTCGAGCTCGGCGGTCACTCGCTGCTCGCCGCTCAGGTCGTGTCGCGGGTGCGCGAGGCCCTGGGAGTGGACATCGGGGTACGGGCCCTGTTCGACTCCCCGACACCCGCCGCCCTGGCCATCCGGGTGGCCGCCGCTGCGGATCGTGTGGCCCTGCCGCCCCTCGCACCCCGGAGCGGGGAGCCGGAGCTCTCGTTCGCCCAGGCGCGGCTCTGGTTCCTGGATCGGCTGGAGCCGGGTGGGGCCTCCTACAACATGCCCACCGCGATGCGCCTCAGCGGCGAGCTCGACGTCCCGGCCCTGGCGCGAGCGCTCGCCGAGAGCGTACGGCGGCACGAGACCCTGCGCTCCACCTTTCCGGCCCTGGGAGGCCGCCCTCGGCTGGTGATCCGCGAGGACGACCGACCGGCGTTTTCCCAGATCGACCTTTCGGGGCTGCCGGAGCCCCGGCGGGAGATGGAGGCCCTGAGCCTGGCCACCGCCGAGGCGCGAGCGCCGTTCGACCTCGCGCGGGGTCCGCTCCTGCGCGGCCGGCTGCTGCGCCTGGCCGGGACCGAGCACGCCGTGCTCCTCACCCTGCATCACATCGTCGCCGACGGCTGGTCCCTGGGAGTGCTGGTGGGGGAGATGGGAGCGCTCTACGCCGCCTTCGCTGCGGACGCTCCGCCGCCGCTGTCCGACTTGCCGATCCAGTACTCGGACTTCGCGGCCTGGCAGCGCCAGACTCTCAGCGGCGAGGCGCTCGCGGTGCTGCTCGGCTACTGGCGCGAGCAGCTCGCCGGGGTCGCGGCGCTCCAGCTGCCGGCCGACCGGCCCCGCCTGCCTCGCCGGGCGCGCCGGGGCGGGCTCGTCCCCGTGGCCCTGTCGAGGCGGCTGTCGGAGGATCTGGCCCTCCTCGCCCGCCGCCGGGGGATGACCCTCTTCATGGCCCTCCTGGCGGGGTTCCAGGCCGTGCTGGCCCGCTACGCCGGTCAGGCGGACGTGGTGGTGGGCTCGCCCGTCGCCGGCCGCAGCCGACCGGAGGTCGAGGGGCTGATCGGGCTCTTCGTCAACACCCTTGCGCTCCGCACCGACCTTGCCGGCGATCCGCCGGTGAGCCTTCTGCTGGAGCGGGTTCGAGAGGTGGCTCTCGGCGCCTACAGTCACCAGGAGCTGCCTTTCGAGATGCTGGTCGAGGAGCTGTCCCCGGAGCGCGATACCGGCCGGCCGCCGCTCTTCCAGGTCATGTTCGTCCTTCAGAACACGCCGCGCCCCCGGCTCGACCTCCCCGGCCTCGTGCTCCACCCGATCGAGGTTGGGACCGGAGCGGCGAAGTTCGACCTCACCCTGTTCCTCGAAGAGGGGAGCGGAGGGCTGACCGGCGGGCTGGAATTCGACGAAGACCTGTTCGAAGGGACAACCGCCCGGCGCCTGCTCACCCACCTCGAAATCCTCCTCGGGCAGGTCGTGGCGGCGCCGGAGACCCCCCTCTCCGGACTGCCGCTGCTCTCCGCCGGGGAGCGTCACCAGCTCCTCGCGGAGTGGGACGACACGGCGACGGCCGGCCCTCCCGCCGCCGGCTTTCTCGATCTCTTCGCGGCCCAGGTCCGGCGGGCCCCCGAGGCGGAGGCGGTGGTCTGCGAGGGCGAGCGGCTCTCGTACGGCGAGCTCGCCCTGAGGGTCGATCGGCTGGCCCGCGTCCTCGCCGGCATGGGGGTGGGGCCCGAGGTGCGGGTGGGGATCTGCCTCGAGCCGTCGCTCGACCTCGTCGTCGGCCTCTTGGGCATCCTCAGGGCCGGCGGGGCCTACGTACCGCTCGACCCGGCCTACCCCCGGGAGCGGCTGGACTGGATGATCGAGGATTCCCGGGTAGCGGTCATCCTCACCCAGGAGCGCATGGATGCCTTCACGCCGGCCCCGGCGGACGAGAGCGGGCTGAGCGTCCAGGTAGCGCCCGAGAACCTCGCCTACGTGATCTACACCTCGGGCTCGACCGGCAGGCCGAAGGGAGTGATGGTCAGTCATGGCGCCCTCGCCCATTACCTGCGCTGGTGCCTAAAGGCCTACGGGCTCGACCGCGGCGCCGGCGCGCCGCTCCACTCCTCGATCGGCTTCGACTTGACGGTCACCAGCCTCTTCCCGCCGCTCCTCGCGGGGCGCGCGGTGACGCTCGTCCCCGAGCGGCTGGGGATCGAGGCGCTTGGCCGGGCGCTCCGTGCTCCGGCGGCGGGAGCGGGCTTCAGCCTGGTGAAGATCACCCCCGCGCATCTGGAGCTGCTCAACCGCCAGCTCCCCGGCGCTGCCAAGGCGGGGAAGACGGGCGTCCTCATCCTGGGCGGCGAGGCGCTCTGGGCGGAGAGCCTGGCCGCCTGGCACGCCGATGCCCCCGGCACCCGCCTGATCAACGAGTACGGGCCGACCGAGGCGACGGTGGGCTGCTGCGTCCACGAAATCCCGACCGGAGGGCCCGCGGCCGGGGCGGTCCCCATCGGCCGGCCGATTGCCGATACCCGGCTCTACCTCCTCGACGAGGGCCTGCGGCCGGTGCCGGTCGGCGTGCCGGGCGAGCTCTACATCGGCGGCGCGGGACTGGCCCGCGGCTACCTCGACCTGCCCGGGCAGACCGCCGCGCGGTTCGTCCCTGACCCCTGTGGCGGCGAGAGGGGAGGACGACTCTACCGGAGTGGGGATCTCGCTCGCTACCTGCCGGACGGCCGCCTGGAGTACCTCGGGCGCGCCGACCACCAGGTGAAGGTCCGTGGCTTCCGGATCGAGCCCGGGGAGATCGAAGCGGTTCTCGTCCAGCACCCCGGGGTGCGGGAGGCGGTGGTCGTCGGCCGGCACGGCGGGCCGGGTGACCTGCGGCTGGTGGCCTACTGGGTGCCTGGGCAGGAGGCCACGGGAGCGCCTTCGCCGGGTGAGCTGAAGCGATTCCTCGCGGGACGTCTACCGGCGTACATGCTGCCCGCCACCCTGGTGCGGCTCGCGGCGCTGCCGTTGACCGCTCACGGCAAGGTGGATCGTGACGCCCTCCCCGTGCCGGACGCCGCCCGCCCCGAACTGGAGAGCGCCTACACCGCGCCGGTCAGCCCCGCCGAGCGGCGGATCGCCGAGGTCTGGCAGCGGGTTCTCCGCCTGGAGAAGGTCGGGATCGACGACAACTTCTTCGACGCCGGCGGGCACTCCCTGCTGATGGTCGAGGTACAGGCCCAGTTGCAGGAGGTCCTGGCGACGGAGATCGACCTCGTGGCGCTCTTCGAGCACGCGACGGTCCGCTCGCTCGCGGCGCACCTGCGCGGCGGCGACTCGGCTCCCTCCTTGAGCCACGTCCACGAGCGGGCGGAGCGTCAGCAGAGGGCCGCGGAGCGGAAACGGCTGGCGCGGGGCGGCAGGAGGCTCGGGACATGAGCGAGCCCCTGGGTGAGCCCCTGGTGGAGGAGATCGCGATCGTCGGCATGACCGGCCGCTTCCCCGGCGCGGAGAACTTGGACCGATTCTGGCGCAACCTCGCCGGCGGCGTCGACTGCATCTCTCATTTTTCCAACGAGGAGCTGCTGGCCGCGGGGGTCTCTCCGGAGCTGCTCGGCGATCCCCGCTATGTCAAGGCGGCGGGAGCCTTGGCCGGGGTGGATCTCTTCGATGCCGCCTTCTTCGGCTTCAGCCCGGGCGAGGCGGAGCTCGTCGACCCGCAGCAGCGCCTCTTCCTGGAGTGCGCCTGGGAAGCCCTGGAGAGCGCGGGCTACAACCCGGAGGGCTGTGAGGTGCCGGTCGGCGTCTACGCCGGAGTGGGCATGAACAACTACCTGCTCCAGAGCCTCCGCCGCGGGGGCCAGGCCTGGGACCCGCTCGCCGGCATCCAGGGGACGATCGGCAACGACAAGGATTTCCTCACCACCCGGGTCTCCTACAAGCTGAATTTGAGAGGCCCCAGCGTCAACGTGCAGTCGGCCTGCTCGACCGCCCTCGTGGCGGTCGCCATGGCCTGCCAGAGCCTGATCGACTACCAGTGCGACATGGCGCTCGCCGGCGGCGTCTCAATCGGCAACCTGCCGCGTTCCGGCTACCTCTACCAGGAGGGGGGTATCCTCTCTCCCGACGGCCGCTGCCGGGCTTTCGACGCCGCCGCCCAGGGGACGGTCGGCGGCGACGGGGTCGGGGTGGTGGTCTTGAAGCGGCTGGCCGACGCCCTGGCGGAGGGTGACACCATCCGCGCGGTGATCCGGGGCTGGGCGGTCAATAACGACGGCGGGCGCAAAGCGGGTTACACGGCGCCCGGTGTCCAGGGCCAGGCGGAAGTGATCGCCCTGGCCCTGGCCCTCGCCGGGATCGATCCCGGGTCGGTCACCTACGTCGAGGCCCACGGCACCGGCACGCCCATGGGCGACCCGATCGAGATCGCCGCGCTCTCCCGGGCCTTCGGCGCCGGGACCGGCAGGTCCCAGCCCTGCGCGATCGGGTCGGTCAAGAGCAACATCGGCCACCTCGACGTGGCGGCCGGGGTGGCGGGACTGATCAAGACCGTCCTGGCGCTGGAGCATCGCCTCCTGCCCCCCAGCCTGCACTTCGAGCGCCCCAACCCCGCGATCGATTTTGACCGCAGCCCCTTCTACGTCAACCGGGAGCTTGCGGAGTGGCGCTCGGAGGGCTCTCCCCGCCGCGCCGGGGTCAGCTCGTTCGGCATCGGCGGTACCAACGCCCACGTGGTCCTCGAAGAGGCGCCCGCGGCCCCGGCGGCGGTTGCTGCTGCTCGGCCCTACGAGCTGCTGGTGCTCTCGGCCCGCACCCCCGCCGCCCTGGAGGTCGCCGCCAGTAACCTCGCGGCCTACCTGGAAGGCGAACCCGCCGGCTCTGCTGCGGCCACCCTCGCCGATATCGCCTACACCCTCCAGGTGGGCCGCAAGCCCTTCGAGCATCGCCGCGCCATCGTCTGCCGGGACCGCGAGGAGGCGGTGGCGGCGCTCCGCGGGCGGGAGCGCCGGCGCTCCGCGACCGGCTCGGCCCCGGCCGGCGATCCGGCCGTCATCTTCCTGTTCCCGGGAGTAGGGTCCCAGTACGGCGGCATGGGGGCGGAGATCTACCGCTCGGAGCCCCTCTACCGGAGCGAGATCGACCGCTGCGCGGAGATTCTGTCTCCCCGGCTGGGGCTCGACCTGCGGGCCCTTCTCCTGGCCGGGCCGGAGGAAGCCGAGGAGGCCTCCCGCCAGCTCGCCCGCCCGCTCTTCGCCATGCCGGCGCTGTTCACGACCGAGTACGCGCTCGCCCGCCTGTGGATGTCCTGGGGGGTCCACCCGCAGGCGATGATCGGCCACAGCCTGGGCGAATACGTGGCGGCCTGCCTCGCCGGCGTCTTCTCCTTGGAAGACGCCCTTGATCTCGTGGCCCTCCGCGGGCGCCTGTTCGACGGCCTCTCTGGCGGCGCCATGCTGGGCGTTGCCCTCCCCGCCGCCGAGGCCCGGGAGCTGCTCGGCGAGGAGCTGTCGCTCGCCGCGATCAACGGGCCGGCGCAGTGCGTGGTCTCGGGGCCGGAGCCGGCGATCGCGGCGCTCGCCGAGCGGCTCGGAGGGCGGGGGGTGGAGGTCCGGCGGTTGCAGATCGACGCCGCCTGCCATTCGCGGATGGCCGCGCCGATCCTCCCGGAATTCGCCGCCGCCGTGGCCCGCATCGAGCTGCACCCGCCCACGGTGCCCCTGCTCTCGAACGTCACCGGCCGCTGGCTCGGCGCCGCCGAGGCCACCGATCCCGACTACTGGGTCCGGCACCTCCAGAAGACGGTGCTCTTCGACAACGGCCTGCGCGAGCTGGGCGCCGAGCCGGGACGGTTGCTCCTGGAGGTGGGACCCGGGCGGATGCTCTCCACCCTGGCGCGCCTGCAAGGGCCCGATGCCTTCCGGGCGGTCCTGCCCTCGATGCGTCACCCCCACGACCCGGGCTCCGACGAGTCCTTCCTGCTCCACGCCCTGGGCCGGCTCTGGGCTCTGGGAGTCCCCGTCGATTGGCAGGCCTTTACTGGTGAGGAGAGCCGCCGCCGAGTCCCCCTGCCGACCTACCCCTTCGAGCGCCAACGGTATTGGTTGGCGGGGCTGGGCGAGGCGGCGGCAGAGCCCCGGGCAGTCGAAGGCCCGCTCCAGAGCACCTTCACCCTCCGCCGGAACGGGGCCGGCGACTCCGCTCGCATCACCGTTCGCTGGGAGGGCTGCTCGCCGGAGGCGGGCGAGGAGGCGATCGAGATCCTCCGCCAGGCGATCCGCGGGGCCGCCGCCGGGCAGGTGGTGATCGTGGCCGGCGATCCGGAACCGGTGCCGGAGAGCACGCCGCAGCCCTCGGTCCGCTCTTCCCGCCACGCGCGCCCCGCTCTCGCCGGCCCCTACACAGCCCCAAGTACCGAGCTCGAACGGCGGCTGGCCGATCTCTGGGAGGAGCTGCTGGGGATCTCGCCGGTGGGGGTGGACGACAACTTCTTCGAGCTCGGCGGCCACTCCCTGCTGGCCGGGCGGCTGGCCTCCCGGGCTCGGCAGGCGTTGGGCCTGGAGCTCTCGATGCGGAGCCTCTTCGAGCTCCCGACCATCGCCGAGCTCGCCAGGCATCTGGAGACCATCGTGGAGATCACGGGGAGTCTGGCGCCGGCTGCCCCGCCGCTCGTGCCGGTCCCCCGGGAGGGCGAGCTGCCCCTCTCGTTTCCCCAGCAACGGCTCTGGTTTCTCGACCAGCTGGAGCCCGGCAGCTCGAACTACAACGTGCCGGCGGCGGTGCGCCTGGCCGGGGCCCTCGACGTGCCGGCCCTGGCGCGGGCGGCGAGCGAGATCGTGCGCCGCCACGAGGTCCTGCGGACGACCTTCGACGCCATTCAGGGCCGGCCCCGGCAGGTGATCCGCCCGCCGCGGCCGCTCCCGCTGCCGGCGGTCGACCTGGCGTTCCTACCCATGGCCGTCCGCGAGGCGGAGACCGCGCGGCTGGCCGGGGAGGAGGCGAGAACGCCCTTCGACCTCACCCGCGGGCCCCTCCTCCGCGGCCGTCTGCTGCGACGGACCGCGGCGGACCACGTGCTGCTGGTGACGATCCACCACATCGCCGCGGACGGCGGGTCCACGGGAGTCCTGGTCCGCGAGCTCCAGGCGCTCTACACCGCCTTCGCCGCCGGGCGGCCGTCGCCCCTTCCGGATCTCGCGCTCCAGTACGCCGACTTCGCCGTCTGGCAGCGGCGGACGCTCGGAGAGGAGGTGATCGTACGCCAGCTCGCCTACTGGCGGCGGCGGCTGGCCGGCGCACCGGCCTTCACCCTGCCGACCGATCGCCCGCGCCGGCCCAAGCAGCGCTTCCGCGGGGCGCGGCGGACCTTCTCCCTGCCCGCGCCCCTGCGGCAACGGATCGAGGCCCTCGGCCGGGAGGAGGGGTGCACGCCGATGATGACGCTTCTCGCCGCCTTCGAGATCCTCCTCCAGCACCAGTCGGGGGAGGACGACGTCGTCGTCGGGCTCGACATCGCCAACCGCGACCGGCCGGAGCTCGAGCCGCTGATCGGGTTTTTCGTCAATCAACTCGTGCTGCGGGTCGACCTGGCGGGGGCGGCGAGCTTCCGCGAGGTCCTCGGCCGGGTCCGCGGGGCCATGCTGGAAGCGTTCGAGAACCGCGACCTGCCCTTCGAGGCCCTCGTCGCGGAGCTGGCGCCCGGGCACGACCTCGGCCGGACGCCGCTCTTCCAGGTGAAGGTCGCGTTCCAGCAGGAGCCCCCCGCGCCGGCCCAGCCGCCGGGCCTGACCGTCACCGCGCTCGCTCCGCCCAGCGGTGAGACGCGCTTCGACCTCACCCTCTTACTCCTCGACAGCGGCGAGGCGATCACGGGCGCCCTGGAGTACGACGCCGACCTCTTCGAACCGGAGACGATCGCCCGGCTGGCGGATCGCTTCCTGGATCTCGTGGGCCGGGCCACGGCCCTGCCGGACGCCCGGTTGAGCGAGATCCGGGCGGCGTTCGACTCCTCCGACCGCGAGCAGCGGAGGCGGCAAGGGGAGAGCTTCGAAGCGGCGAGCCTCCAGAAGCTGGCGAGCCTCAAGCGCAGGAATTCAGCCGCCGCGGTCCCGGTGTCATGACAGAGCCTGCGATGACGGCCCCGGTCCAGGGATTGCGGCTCTCCCCCCAGCAGCGCCGGCTGTGGGCGATTCAAGGGGAGAGCCCGCATTTCCGCTCGCGCGCCGCGGTGTTCGTCTCCGGTGAGCTGACCCCGGAGGCCCTGCTGGAGGCTTGGACGGGTGTAGTCGCCCGGCACGAGATCCTCCGCACGACCTTCCAGCGGGCGCCCGGGATCAAGTGGCCGGTGCAGGTGATCGCCGAGGAGACCTCGGTGGAGGTGGCAAGCCTGCCAGTCTGCCTCACCTCCCTATCCCCCCGCGAGCACGTGCTGCTCGTCGACCTGCCGGCGCTCTCTGCCGATCGGGCGGCGATCGAGAGCCTCCTCCGGGATCTCTGCAGCTCCTGCGCGCTCGACGGAGAAGGCACCGCGGAGCCCCTGCAGTACGGCGATCTCTCCCAGTGGCTCAACGACCTCCTGGAGGAGGACGAGACGAAGCCAGGCCGAGCCTACTGGGAAAAGCTGGACCTCGCCGCGATGGCGAATCCGCGGCTGCCCGGCGCCCGGCGGCCGGCCCGCGGCGCCGGTTTCACGCCGCGCTCCCTCGGGATGCGGATCGCGTCCGAGGTTACGGCCCGGATCGATGCGTGGTCCGCGGCGCACGAGGTGCCTCGGCCCGCGTTCCTCCTGGCTGCCTGGTGCGTCCTCCTCGGGCGGCTGACCAGCCAGCCCGAATTGGTCGTCGGCGTCGGCAGCGATGGGCGCAAGTACGCCGAGCTTGCCGGGGCCGTCGGGCTGCTCGCCCGCTTCCTGCCCCTCTCCTGCCGATTCCAGGTGGGGGACCGCTTTGGAGAGGTCGCGCGGCGGATCGAGGAGGCCCGACGGGAGGCTCTCCTCTGGCAGGAGGCGTTCGACCTCGATCCGGACGAGCCGGGCGGCCGCTGGCCTTTCGGTTTCGAGTACGACGAGGCGGCCCCGCCCTACCGGGCTGGCAGGCTCTCCTTCTCCATCGTCCGGCTGTCGGTCTGCCTCGAAGCCTTCGTCGCCAGGCTCGTCTGCGTCCGCGACGGGGAGGACCTGCTCGCCGAGCTTCACTACGACGCGAGCGTGCTCGATCCCGGCGAGGCCCAGCGCCTGGCCGAGCGCTTCCAGACGCTCCTCGCGAGCGCCGCCGCGAACCCGGAGGCGGAGGTCTCGGATCTCGACATCCTGGGCGGGGCCGAGCGCGATCTCCTGACGGCGCTCGGGGATACCGGTGTTCCCTACCCGGAAGGGAGCACCGTCTACGACCTCTTCGCGGTGGCGGTGGCGAGAGAGCCGTGGCGGGTCGCCATCGCCCGCGGTGAGACCGAGCTGACCTACGGGGATCTCGACGCGCGGGCCGGCCGGCTCGCCCGGCGGCTGCGGGCGCTGGGAGTGGGGCCGGAGTCGCGGGTGGGGATCTGCCTGGAGCGCTCGCCGGAGATGGTCGTGGCCCTCCTCGCCGTGCTCCGGGCGGGCGGGGCCTACGTCCCGCTCGATCCCGCCTATCCCCGTGAGCGGCTGGGTTTCATGATCGAGGATGCCGGCCTGGCGGTGCTCCTGACCCGGGAGGCCCTGGCCGCCAACCTGCCGACGGGCCGGGCCCGGGTGCTCTGCCTGGATGGCGAGATGGACGGCGAGGGAGAAGAGGCCGTCCTGGAGAGCGGGGCGGGGCCGGAGAACCTCGCCTACGTCATCTATACCTCCGGTTCGACCGGGCGGCCCAAGGGAGTGATGGTGCCCCACCGGGGTGTCGTCCACTACCTGTCCTGGTGTCTCCGCGCCTACGGCCTGGCGGCGGGGGAGACGGTCCCCGTCCACTCCTCGCTGTCCTTCGACCTCACCGTCACGGCCCTCCTCGCGCCGCTGGTGGCGGGGGCGCGGGTGGAGCTGCTGCCCGAATCGGCGGGAGTCGAGGCCCTGGCCGCCGCCTTCCGCCGCGGCTCGAGGCTCGGCCTGGTCAAGCTCACCCCGGCCCATCTCCAGGCCCTGGAGCAATTGATTCCAAAAACCGAGGCAGCGGGCCGTTGCCGCGCCCTCGTCGTCGGCGGCGAGAGCCTGCTGGCCGAGCACCTGGCCTTCTGGCGCGCGCAGGCTCCCGGCACCCGGCTGATCAACGAGTACGGCCCGACCGAGACCGTGGTGGGCTGCTGCACCTATGAGATCCCCCCTGGCGGCGCTCCCCGGACGGAGAGCGGCGGGGTGCCCATCGGCCGGGCGATCCAGAACACCCGGCTCCACCTGCTGGACGCCCGGCTGCGGCCGGTGCCGCTCGGGGTGGCGGGCGAGATCTACGTCGGGGGAGCGGGGGTCGCCCGGGGCTACCTCGGCCAGCCGGAGCGCACCGCCGCGGTCTTCGTCCCCGCCCCCTGGAGCGAGCGACCCGGGGGGCGGCTCTACCGGACCGGCGACCTGGCGCGCCATCTCCCGGCGGGCGACCTCGAGTTCCTCGGCCGCCGGGACGACCAGGTCAAGGTGCGGGGATACCGGATCGAGCTGGGGGAGATCGAGTCGGCGCTCCTCAGGCATCCGGAGATAGCGGAGGCGGCGGTCCTGGCCCGGGAGGACGAGCCCGGCGACCGGCGGCTGGTGGCCTACGTCGTGGGGCGGGCAGGAGAGGCGCCCGCGCCCGGCGAGCTCCTCCGGCACCTGGGGCAGCGCCTGCCCGACTCCATGCTGCCGGCGGCGTTTGTCCCCCTCCCGGCCCTGCCGTGGACGGCCAACGGCAAGGTCGACCGCCGGGCCCTCCCCGCCCCCGAGCGTGAGGCCGCCGCCGCCGGCGGCCACGTGGCGCCGCGGAACCCGGCCGAGGAGGTCCTCGCCGGCATCTGGGCCGCGGTGCTCGGCCGCGAGCGGATCGGCATCCACGACGACTTCTTCGCCCTCGGCGGGCACTCGCTCCTGGCGAGCCAGGTCGTGGCGCGGGTCCGCGAGGCCTTCGCGGTCGAGCTGCCGCTCCGCGCCCTCTTCGAGGCCCGGACTCTCGCGGGCCTCGCCGCCCGGCTGGCTCCCGGGGATCTCGCCAGGGCCGCCGTTCCACCGCTCGTGCCGGTGCCCCGGGATGGCGGCCTCCCCCTCTCCTTCGCCCAGCAGCGCCTCTGGTTTCTCGACCAGTGGGAGCCCGGCGACCCGAGCTACAACGTGCCCGCCGCCGTGCGCCTGGAAGGGGAGCTCGACGCCGCGGCCCTCGGCCGTGCCCTGGCGGAAATCGTCCGCCGCCACGAGGTCCTGCGGACCACCTTCGAGGCGGTCGAGGGGGAGCCGCGCCAGGTGATCCGGGAGGAGATGGCGATCCCCCTGCCCCGGATCGACCTCTCGTGCCTGCCCGCCCTGCCCGAAGGTATTCGCGAGGAGACCCTGGAGCGCCTCGCCCGCGAGGAGGCCTGGACCCCGTTCGATCTCGCCCGCGGGCCGCACCTGCGCGCCCGCCTCTTCGGCCTCGGCCCTGGCGACCACCTGCTGACCCTCACCCTGCACCACATCGTCTCGGACGGCGGGTCGACGGCCGTGCTGATCCACGAGATCCGCTCGCTCTACGGGGCGTTCGCGGCAGGCCTGCCGTCCCCGCTGCCCGAGCTCAAGGTCCAGTACGCCGACTTCGCCGCCTGGCAGCGCCGCTGGCTCGCCGGGGAGGTCATGGAGCGCCAGCTGGCCTACTGGCGGCGCCGGCTGGCCGGCCTGCCGGCCCTGGTGCTCCCCGCCGACCGTCTGCCGGGCCCCTCCGGCCGCCACCGGGGGAGCGCGCGCGAGCGGTTCTCCATCCCGGAGGATCTGCGCCGCCCACTGCGGGGCCTCGCCCAGCGGGAGGGGAGCACCCTCGCGATGGCCATCCTCGCGGTCTTTCAAGTGGTGCTCCACCAGGCTTCGGGGCAGGCCGACTTCGCGGTCGGGTTGGACATCGCCAATCGCGATCACCCGGACCTGGAGCCGCTGGTCGGCTTCTTCCTCAACCAGCTGGTCCTGCGGCTCGACCTCTCGGGCGATCCCGGCTTCCGGGAGCTCCTGGGGCGGGTCCGCCACGCCATGCTCGCGGCCTACGAGAACCGGGACCTGCCGTTCGACCTCCTGGTGGCCGAGCTGACCCCGGAGCGCGAGCGGAGCCGCGCGCCCCTCTTTGAGGTGAAGGTCGCCTACCAGAGCGCTCCCCTCCTGCCCGGAGGGATGCCCGGCCTCGCCGTCACCCCCCTGGAGCTCGCGGGCGGCGAGCCGAAGTTCGCCCTCACCCTCTTCCTGGACGACACGGGGGAGCGGGTCGAAGGCGCCCTGGAGTACGACGCGGCCCGCTTCCGCCCCGGCACCATCATCCGGTGGGTCGAGGGCTTCATGGAGGTCCTCCGCCGGATCCTGGCGGAGCCGGACGTTTCTTTACGCGAGCTTTCGGCCCGGCTCGCCGAGATGGACCGCGAGCAGCGATCCCGCGAAGGCGACCGGCTGGCGGAGTCCGGCCTCCGGCGGCTCGCCAAGCTCAAGGAGGCGTCCGCGCGCGCGAACGCCGTAGAGATGGGAGGTTAGATCGTGAGCACCCCCGCACCGGGAAGCCTCAAGAGCTTGAAGCTCGGAAATATCCAACGGAAGATCGTCAACCTGTCGGAGCGGGCGCTGGTCGAGACCTCGTTCCTCACCGCCGGCCAGACCCTCCCCCTGGTGCTGAAGCCGGTCCTCGAAGGGGCGGAGCTGGCGAGCTTCGACCCCATCGGCTGGGCACGGGAGAGCTCGGGGTTCCTCGCCGAATCCCTCGCCCGGCACGGAGCGCTCCTCTTCCGGGGCTTCGAGATGACGAACGCGCGGCTCTTCGAGCGCTTCGCCCAGGTCACCTGCGGCGAGCTCTACGACGAGAACAGCGAGCACGTGCCGGTGGGGGACAGCGATTTCGTCCAGACCCCGGTCTTCTACGCCCCGGAGCAGAAGCTCCTCTGGCACAACGAGAACTCCTTCAACCTCTCCTGGCCGCGGAAGATCCTCTTCTGCTGCCACACCCCGGCGGCGACCGGCGGCGAGACCCCGATCGTCGACAGCCGCCAGGTCTTCGCCGCCTTGGACGCCGAGGTCCGCCGTCCGTTCGTCGACAAGGGCGTGATGTACGTGCGCAACTACAGCGCCGAGCTCGGCCTCGACTGGCGGACCGTCTTTCGCACCGAGAGCCGGGCGGAGGTCGAGGAGCGCTGCCGGGCGAACGCCATGAGCTTCGAGTGGAAAGCGGGCGACCTCCTGCGCACGCGGGCCGTCCGCCCGGCGGTCCTCGCCCAGGTCGACGGCGCGGTCTCCTGGTTCAACCAGGCGCAGCACTGGCATTTCTCCTGTCTCGACGCGGCGACCCGCCAGGCCCTCCTCGCCCTCTTCGACGAAGAGGACCTGCCCCGCAACTGCTACTACGGCGACGGCTCTCCCATCCCCGACTCGGCGATGGCCCACATCCTCGGGGTCTACGAGCGGCTGGAGGTCAGCTTCCCCTGGCAGCGGGGGGACGTGCTGCTGGTCGACAACGTGCTCGCCGCGCACGCCCGGAATCCGTTCACCGGCGAGCGCAAGATCCTCGTGGCACTGGGCGAGATGACGAGCTTCGGATGAGCGAGCCGCTCCAGGGACTCCAGGGTCTGGGGCTCTCCCCGCAGCAGCGCCGGCTTTGGGCGGTCCAGGGGGAGAGCCCGCACCTGCGCTCCCGGGCGGCCGTGCTCGTCTCGGGAGAGCTGCCGCCCGATCTCCTGCGGGAGGCCTGGGCGGCGGTGGTGGCGCGGCACGAGATCCTGCGCACGACGTTCCGGCGCGCCCCCGGGATCAAGCTGCCGGTACAGGTGATCGCCGGGGAGGCGGCGGCTGCGGCGGCGACGGTGGAATGCGTGCCCCTCGCCGGCCGCGGAGTGGAGGAGGCGGTCGCGGCGCTGTGGGCGGCGGCGGAGGGGAGGACGGTCGACCTCGGGCGGGGTCCGCTCGTCTCCCTGAGCCTCGCCACCCTCTCGCCCGGCGAGCACCTGCTGCTCCTCGATATCCCGGCGCTCTGCGCCGACCGGGTGGCGATCGAGAGCCTCGTCCGCCAGATCGGCCGCGCCTCTGCCGGCCGCCTCGACGCCGAGCCGCCCCTCCAATACGGCGACCTCTCGCAGTGGCTGAACGACCTGCTGGAAGCGGAGGAGACGGAGCCCGGCCGGGCCTACTGGCAGGGGCTGGACCTCGGCTCTCTCACCGCCTCGCGGCTGCCCGGCGCGCGCCGGCCGGTGCGCGGCGCCGGCTTTTCGCCGCGCCGCATCGGGTGGCGGATCGCGCCCGAGGTCACGGCGCGGATCGGAGCCGGGTCCGCGGCGCACGAGGTGCCGCCGTCCGCTTTCCTCCTGGCCTGCTGGTGCGTCCTCCTCGGACGTCTGACCGGCCAGCCGGAGGTGATCGTCGGCGTCGGCAGCGACGGCCGACGGTACGAGGAAATCGCGGAGGCGGTCGGGCTCTTCGCCCGCTTCCTCCCCCTCTCCTGCCGTCTCCAGGCGGGGGATCGTCTCGTGGACGTCGCGCGGCGGATCGAGGAGGGCCGGCAGGAGTCTCTCCTTTGGCAGGAGGCGTTCGACCTCGCGCCTCCGCCCGAGGCGGACGACGAGTGCGGCCGCTGGCCCTTCGGCTTCGAGTA
>JAXDLD010000508.1:0-7471 GCA_034666805.1 Acidobacteriota bacterium | reverse complement strand
TGGGTCGAGACACCGGTACGGCTGGTGAAGACGACCGAGCCAACGTTGTCCGCCTGGTTGCTGTCGTAGTCGAAGTCGTTCTCGAGCGCCGTGCAGCCGGAGGTGACGTAGGGGTAGGCCGTATAGGCGCGGGTGGCCTGCCCGCTGGCCGGCGCATTGACCCCGAACTCGTTTTGGGAGTCGATGTAGATCGGGATCTCGGTGCCGCCGGAGGTCGAGTCGCCGTCGTCGGCCTGCACGCCGAAGGCATTGATGTCCATGCCGGTCGTGACGGCCGAGGACTCGTCGACCCGCAGCTCCCAGTGGCCGGCGGTGAGCAGCCCGCCGTCATAGATCTGCACGTTGTCGAAGAAGTAGAAACGGGTGTTGTTGTTGAGGCCCGCGGCCACCTGGAAGCGGATGCGGGTGTTGGCCGCGATGAAGCTGGTGATGTTGTAGCTCCGCGAGGTGCCGGTGCTGGTGTCGGTCAGGGTCTCGAGCGTGGTGTAGCTCGTGCCGCCGTTGTTCGACACCTGGACGGCGATCGAATCGCCGGCCGCCAGGTTGCCCGAGTTGCCCCAGTCGAAGGTGAAGTAGGCGGTCTGGAAGTTGAGGCCCGTGAGGTTGGCCTCGCGCGCGAGGTTCGGTGTGCCGCCCACGTTGTCGCGGATGCGGAGCTGCCCGCCGGTGACGGTGACCGCGCCGGTCGCCGCGCCGACGCCGCCGGCATCGGTCTCGATCCAGGCCGCCGCCCAGTTCTGGTTGCCGTTGTTGTTCGTGAAGGCGGCGGTCGTGAAGTTGTCGAGGACGTTGTTGCCCCTGCCGTCGTAGAGCGAGAGCCAGGTGTTGTCGGCGCCGGCCGGGGTCGTCGTATCCCCGGTCGTGAACTGGACGGGCCGGGCCGTGCCGGTGGGATCGAGCAGGGTGTAGGTGGCACTGGTGCCGGTAAACGCCCCGCCGTTGCCCCGTCCGCGGTCGCGCCCCGCCGCCGCCTCGGTCGTGCCGCCCTCGCCGACATCGGCGTCCCAGATCTGGACGCGCAGGCGGGCGAGCCCCGGAGGGACTTCGATGAAGTAGCGGTAGAAGGTATTGAGGCCGGCCGGGTTGTTCGTCGTCAGGTAGTCGCCGCTCGCGGCCGGCGTGCCGCTGCCCTGGGGCGTGTAGGGACCCGCGGTGCCCGTCGAGGCGCCAAAGGCGGCGGACCCGGTGACGAGGGCGGCCGTAAGAGCCAGGAGGCCGACGCTTTTGGATAGAGGGGTTCTCTGGATCATATGCCCTTCCCGGTATGCCCCTCAGAGCGTACGAATTGCTTGAAACAGCAGGGGTTTGGGAGTATTCTACCCGGCTCCCGAGCCCCGCGTCAAATCCCCGCCTCACACCCCCCGCGAGGTGAGGACGATCTTCACCGTCCGCACGAGGATGGCCAGGTCCAGGCCCAGCGACCAGTTGCCCATGTAGGCGAGCTCGTAGCGCAGCTTGTTCCGCGGGCTCGAGTGGTAGTCGCCGTTGACCTGGGCGAGGCCGGTCAGTCCCGGGGCGAGGGAGAAGCGCTCGGCGTAGCCCGGGACCTCCTCCAGATGGCGCTCTACGAAGCCCGGCCGCTCGGGGCGCGGCCCCACCAGGCTCATGCTGCCGGCGAGGACGTTCCAGAGCTGGGGGATCTCGTCCAGGCGCGCCCGGCGGAGGAGGGCGCCGGCGGCGGTCAGCCGCGGGTCCCCCTCCTGGGCCAGCACCTCGTCTCCAGAAGCCTCGGCGTCGCGGCGCATCGTGCGCAGTTTCCAGAGGGTGAACGGCCGGCGGTCACGGCCGATCCGCACCTGGCGATAGAGGATCGGGCCGGGCGAGGTCAGGCGGACCGCCAGGGCGGCGGCCAGGAGCAGAGGGAGGGAACAGATGAGGAGGAGGGCGCCCAGGACGACGTCTAAGAGGCGCTTGGCCGGCCGGTTGATCCGCCACTCCGACTCGCGCACCACCTCGATCAGGGGCAGGTCGTTGAGCGAGCGGTAGCGCATGCGGCCGATCAGGCTCTCGAAGGGCCCGGGCAGGAGGAGGACGTTGGTGTGGTCCGGCCGGCTCCCCGCCAGGCCGTCGATGAGCCGGGTCTGCCAGGAGTCGGCGGGGGAGGCGAGGATGATGTCGTCGACGACACCCGCCGTGAGAAGGCCGGGCAGGTCCTCCGTCCGGCCCAGGCAGGCACCGAGGACCGGGTCCGCCGCCCCCGCCGCCTCGCCGGGGACCGGCACGAAGCCGGCGACCGCGAGACCGTGCCAATGCGAGGCGATGGCGGCGGCAACCTCGCGCGCCGCCTCCCCGGAGCCGACGATCGCCACCCGCCGGGCGTGGCGCCGGTCGGGGCGGTCGAGAGCCAGCCGCCAGGCGAGGAGGACGAGGAAATCGAGGAGGACGAAGAGCAGGAGGACCGAGCGCGGGAAGGCGCGATTGGCGAGGAAGTAGTAGCCCATGAGGGCCATGCCGCAGAGGAAGGTGGCCCCGGCCAGCCGGCGGGCGAGCTCGGGTCGGCTGCTCTGCCGGGGCGGGTCGTAGAAGCCGAGGAAGTAGAGGCTGGCGAGCTGCGCCGCGACCCCCGCCGGCCAGCTGCCGGCGAAGAAGCGCAGCCGGTCCCAGGGCAGGCGCGCCGCGGTGAAGGGGACCGGCAGGTGGATGCGGATGAGGAAGGCGAGCCCCAGGGCGGCCGGAGCCAGGGCGACGTCGCCCGCGAGGCGGAGCCAGCGGTAGGCGCGCGAGCCGCCCCAGGAGGGTCTCATGGCGGGGGACTCTATCAGCCCCCAAAACAGAGACGGCCGGCCTGGCGCCGACGTCGCCGGCCGTCTCGTACCCGGGAAGGGGCGGCCTACTTCGCCGCCCGCTTGTCCTCTTTGAGCTCCCGCCGCTGCGCCAGCATCCGGGCCGCCCGGTCGAAGAGCCCGACCGCGGATTGGATCTGCTTATCGTTGCTCGCGATCACCCGGCTCCTCGCCTCCTGGCCGTAGGCCGTGTTGAGCGCCTCGGCCCGGACCTGGGTGAGGATGAAGTCCTTGACCGTCTGCTTGGCATAGGCCTGGTCGATCTCCTCGGCGGTCGCGATCTTCTCCTTCTGGAGGAAGGTGCGGAACTCGTCGAGCACCCCCGCGGGCGGCTTCCAGTCCGGGGACGGGATCGGGTGGTGCGCCTTGTACTCCACCCCGAAGTTGACGAAGGCGTTGTGCGCCAGGAGGAACTGCTCGAAGGGCGAGAGCTGCTCCTCCTTGACCTCCTCGTCCGGGGTGATGCCGCCGCCGCCGAAGACCTTGCGGCCGAGGTCGGTGGCGTAGGCCGGGGCGTTCGTCCCCGGCTTCGGCGGGCCGGCGTCGGCATGGGTGTAGTAGTCGTAGTAGGAGGTGTAGTCGCGCTGGATCAGCCGGCCCGACGGCGTGTAGTACTTGGCCGTCGTCAGAGCCAGGCCGGAGCCGTAGGAGAGGTTGTAGACCGTCTGCACCAGGCCCTTGCCCCAGGAGGGGGTCCCCACCACCAGGCCCATGTCGTGGTCCTGGATGGCCCCGGAGAGGATCTCCGCCGCCGAGGCGGTCCCCTCGTTGACCAGCACCACCACCGGCATGTCGAGCGGCGGGTACTTGCCGTCCGCCTTGTACTCCTGCACGGAGTCGCGGGTCCGGCCCTTGGTCTGTACGATCATGCTCCCGGCGGGGAGGAACTGGTCGGCGGTGTCGATCGCCTGGTCGAGGAGGCCGCCGCCGTTGTTACGGAGGTCGACGAGCAGCCGCTTCATCCCCTGGCCCTTCAATTTCTCGATCGCCTCGGCCATCTCGCGGCCGGTCGAGCGCGAGAACTCGGAGAGCAGGATGTAGCCGGTGCCGGGCGCCAGCATGTAGGCGAGGCGCACCGTCGTCTGCGGGATCTCGGCCCGGGTCACCGACATGGCGAGCGGCTTGTCGAGGCCGCGGCGGACGATGGTGATCTTCACCTGCGTCCCCTTGGGGCCCTTCAACTTCTGCACCGCCTCGTCGAGCGACAGCGACTCGGTCGTCTCGCCCTCGATCGTGCTGATCACGTCCCCCGCCTGGACGCCCAGGCGGGCGGCCGGGGTGCCCTCGAGCGGCGACACCACCGTGAGCTGCCCGTTTCGCATCCCCACCAGGATGCCCAAGCCGTAGAAGCTGCTCTGCTGCTTCTCGCGCATCCCGGTGTAGGCCTCGGGGGGGAGGAAGTTGGTATGGGGATCGAGCACGCGCAGCATCCCCTGGATCGAGGAGAAGACGAGGTCCTTGTAGGTCACGGGGGCGCCGTAGCGTTCGTGGGCGACGTTGACCAGCTCGGTGTAGAGCCGGAGGTGGTCGCGCGCCTCGTCGGTCAGGGCGAGCACGCGGTCGCCGAGCATGCCGCCCAGGACCAGCGCGAGGGTGAAGAGGACGACGGCGGTGATGCGGAAAGAGCGCTTCATGGATGAAGTGTACCACTCGGGCGGCGGGCCGGGCGGCGTAGAGATTCCACAAATTTGCCCCCCGCGCGGGAGAGGCGAGCTTGACTTTACGGCAGGCGAGAGCTGATCATCGCTCCCTGGAGAACCGCCATGGGCTCACTAGGCTTACCCGAAATCATCTTCATCCTCCTCCTCGCCCTCCTCATCTTCGGCCCCAAGCGGCTGCCGGAGATCGGGCGCACCCTGGGCAAGGGGATGTCCGAGTTCCGCAAGGCTTCGAACGACTTGAAGCGGACGATCAACGCCGAGCTCGCCCTGGACGAGGACGAGCAGACCCGGCACCCCCGGCGGATCGACACGCCGGTGGCGAACATCGTACACGCCATGTCGGGGACATCGTCGGGGACGCCCCAGGAACCGGCGCTGCCCCATCAGCCCTATGCGCCCTATGAGCCGGCGTCGGCACCGGTGGGGACGATCGCCCAGGTGACCCCGGTCATCACTCCGGCCCCCGCCGTTTCCCACGATCCCACCGCACCCGAGCCGCCGCCTCCGGCCGCCCCCATCGAGCCGAGCTAGGGCCGGCTTCGACGATGAGCTCCGATCCCGCGCGCATCTCGCCGCCGGCTCCCGAGGAGCTGCCCCGGATGTCGCTCATCGAGCACTTGGAGGAGCTGCGCAAGCGGATCATCTGGTCGCTCGTGGGGCTCGCGGTGGCCTTCTTCCCCTGCTGGAGCTACGCCAAGGAGATCTTCGCCTTCCTGGTGGCGCCCATCACGCCGTTCCTGCCGCCGGGCACCAAGCTCGCGTTCCTCGGCCTGACCGACCCGTTCCTCATGTACTTCAAGGTGGCGGGCCTGGCGGCCCTCTTCATCGCCTCGCCCTTCATTCTCTACCAGGCCTGGCAGTTCATCGCGCCCGGGCTCTACCCGCGCGAGCGGCGCTACGCCATGCCCTTCGTGCTCATCACCACCGCCTTCTTCCTCTCGGGAGGCGCCTTCGGCTACTACGTGGCCTTCCCCGCCGCCGCCAAGTTCCTCCTCGGGATGGGCGACCAGCTGACCCCGGTGATCACCGTCACCAC
Source organism: Acidobacteriota bacterium (assembly GCA_034666805.1). GTDB lineage: Bacteria > Acidobacteriota > Thermoanaerobaculia > Multivoradales > UBA5704 > DASQPA01. Next base: position 1,991 of record JAXDLD010000508.1, on the reverse strand, counting down.
CTATTTCAGCTTCCTGATGACGATCATCCTCGGCCTCGGGCTCATGTTCGAGCTGCCGGTCGTCATCTTCCTCCTCTCCATCCTGGGCGTCGTCACCCCGCGCTTCCTCATGCGCCAGTTCCGCTGGGCGGTGGTGATCATCTTCATCGTCGCGGCGATCGTCACCCCCACCCCGGACATCTTCAACCAGTGCGTGTTCGCGGTCCCGGGCGTCGCCCTCTACCTGGTCGGCGTCGGCGCCGCGACGTTAGCCACCCGGAGCCGCAACAAGCGGCGGATGGCCGAGGCGTCCGGCTCGGTGTAGGGAGGCGGGTCCCTCCCCACTGGGGGGGAACGGTTCCCGATTGCCTGCGGCGAGATCTTCACCGCGGCGGGCGCCTACGCTTTTGCGGCGGTGACGTTCTGATCCGCGGCGGAATCGTTCTTGTTTGAGGCGGTGATGTTCTGTTCTGCGGCGGAACGGTTCTTGTTTGTAGCGGTGCAGCTCTGTTCTGCGGCGGAACGGTTCTTGTCAGGAGCGGTGCAGCTCTGTTCTGCGGCGGAACGGTTCTTGTCTGGAGCGGTTCAGTTCCATTCCGCGGCGGTTGACCTCTGCTCCGCCGCGATGCGGATCTGTTCTCGCCCAAAACGGTTCTTCTCCGCCGCGGTTGGCCTCTCAACCGCCCGTAAATAGATCTGCTCCGCTCCAATCGTGTGCTCCACCGCGGCAAACCTGTGGCTGACCGGGGCAGTTCGGTCGCAATCCGCTCCCTGCGCCGACCCTCCGGAGCCTGCCTGGAGCCGGGCGGGTGCGAATCACCGAGCGTCTTGCCTGACGGCAGCTCGCCGACATAAGTTTCAGATAAAATAATGGCGCCAGGGAGGTAGAGGCATGCGACGCTGTGCAGGGCGTACCGGCGCTCTCATCGTTCTCATAGCGGCCCTCTTCGGCTCCGGGTGCAGGGAGCCGATGAGCTGGGTCAAGGAAGGCGCACCCTTCGCGGCGGCGGAGCGCCCCTCCCCGGGCAAGACCCTCGTCTACATCTACTGGCCGCGTACGGAGAAGGGGAAGTGGAAACAGGTGTGGGTCACACCCTGCATCGGGCTCAACTGCGAGCTTCTCTCGGGCGGATATAAGGCCCTCGCCGCGAAGCCCGGCCCCCAAAGCCTCAACGTGGCGTCGCACTTCGATCTGGGAGACTCCACTTCCGCGAGCGTGGAGCTCGGCAACCTGGAGTGGAAGGCCGAGCCGGGGCACACGGTCTTCATCCGGCTTGGAAGGGAGCGGCGATTCCTGATAGACCGATTGGTTCCCAAGCTGACGGATGCCGCCGCCGCGATGCCGGAGATCCGGACCTGCCGGAGATCGACCCGACTTCGGGATACCGAGATTGCCCAGAAGCTCCACGAATCTCTGGTCGCTCGCTCCTCCATTCAATCCTCGGCCGCACCTTGAGCAGCTCCTGCCGGCCCTGAGCCGAGCCTGATTCAGGCGAAGCGGGACGCCGGCCGGCCCAAGGACCTCGAAGTCATCGCGAACTCGAGGCGCTCCGCGAGGAGTGAGGCTACCCGTGGTCGGCGACGACGACGACGGGGAAACGGAGCCCCGGCGCCCTCCGTTAGGCGCGAGAAAGCTCATTTCGGCGGGAAACAGGCTCTGATAGCGGTCGGGAAAGCTCTTTTTGGGCCGCGACCGGTTCTCTTTCGTGTCAGAAATGAGCTTTTCTGAACCAGGAAAGCTCTAATTCGACCGCGGAAAGCTCTGTTTCGAGGGTGAAAAGCTCTTTCCTGAACCCGGGAAGACCATTTCTCGTCGAGAAAAGAGCATTCGCGCTCGCTATCAGCTCATTCCGAAGCGCTACCAGAGCTTTCCGCGAGTCTACCAGCGTGGATCGCGGTCCTATTGGCTCTAGCGGTGGGCCTGCAAGGGCTGGTACGGGCGCTATCAGGGGGGAAGTTTCCTTTGATGGAGTGAGCGCGAGGCCTGTGGGAGATTGCCGTGGTGGAAGTGT
>JAXDLD010000507.1:0-3868 GCA_034666805.1 Acidobacteriota bacterium | reverse complement strand
CCACCCCGGCCAGCGCTACCGGGCCGGCGATCCGACCGGCGGCTATCCGTTCGTCCTCAAGGAGGTCTACGAGTGGATGCTCTTCCACCCGGATCTGGTCCCGGGTGAGGCCGCCCCCGATCGCCCGGCGCCGCGCAAGGCGAGGGGCGGCGCCGAGCGCCGTATCTCCGGCCCCCAGCCATCCCCGCGCAGCGAGTCGGACATCCGGGTCAACTTCTTCGACCCCTCGCGGATCATTTCGGCCTCGAACGACATCGCAGCGAGCGGCCGGCAGGGGGTCTACTACTCGAGCGACGGCGGCGCCACCTGGGGCCAGACCAGCCTGCCTCTCCTCGCCGGTGACTTCTTCCATTCCGACCCTACGGTCGACTGGACCTCGGACGGGACCGCCTGGTCGACGACCATCGGCATCAACGCCAGCGCTTCGGCCCTCCACATGCGCGCCTACAAGTCGACCGACGGCGGCGCCACCTGGAGCTTCGACGCCACTTTCTCCGGCACCCAGACCAGCACCGACAAGCAGATGGTCTGGGTCGACCACAGCGCCACCTCCCCCTTCAAGGACAGCGTCTACGCCATCTGGCACAACGACTTCCCCGTCTTCGTCAACCGCCGCCTGCCGGGGGGCGCCTGGCAGACCCCGCTCCAGGTGAGCGGCGCGGAGACCCTGGGCACCGGCATCGGCGCCGACGTCAAGACCAACGCCAACGGGGACGTCTTCGCCTTCTGGCCGGACACCGGCGACTCGAACGTGCCGGGGAGCCAGAAGATCTACTTCATCAAGTCGACCAACGGCGGTGCCGCCTGGTCAGCGCCGGTCGCCCTCACCCCCACCTTCGGCGCCTTCGTCATCGGCGTGCCGGCCTTCAACGACCGCCAGGCCCTGATCTACATCTCGGCGGGGGCCTACCGGACGGCGACCAAGGATCTGGTCTACGCCGTCTGGACCGACCTCTCCGGCGCCGCGGGCTGCAACCTGCCGGCGAACGAACCGGGGACGAACACCGCCTCGGCCTGCAAGACCCGGATCTGGTTCGCCCGCTCGGCGGACGGGGGAGCCACCTGGGCGGCGCCGGTCAAGCTCAACGATCCGGCCTCGGCGAACGATCAGTTCAATCCCTGGCTGACGGTCGACGAGACCAACGGCACCCTGGGGGTCATCTACTACGACACGGCGGTCGACCCGGGGCGAAAGAAGACCGGCGTCTATTACCAGTCCTCTTTCGACGACGGCGTCACCTGGGCGTCGCCGATCCAGGTCACCGCCGCCCCGACCGACGAGACGGCCGGCGGCGCCGACTCCGGCAACCAATACGGCGACTACAACTCCCTCTCAGGGTTCGCCACGAAGTTCTTCCCCTCCTGGACCGACCGCCGCGGCAACCAGAAGGAGGAGATCTGGACGGCGAAGATCGACGACGTACCCTGCTCCTCGACCGGCGCGCCGGTCATCGGCGCCGCCACGGCGCCGGCCGCTCACCAGGTCCAGGTGACCTGGGCCAACGGCGCGCCGAGTTCCGCCCGCTTCAACGTCTACCGCGCCCGCGGCACCTGCGCCTCGCCCGGCGCCTTCCAGCCGGTCGCGAGCTCCGTCACCGGAACCTCCTACCTAGACACCACGGTCTCGGGCACCCTCTCCTACGCCTACCAGGTCACCGGCATCGACGTCACCGGCTTCTGCGAGTCCCCGCCTTCCGGCTGCACGGAGGTGGTCGCGACCGGCAGCTGCACCGAGGCTCCCGTCTTCCCCGGCATCCAGGCGGTGACCAGCGGGAACACCGCGAGCTGCGGCTTGAGCCTGAGCTGGGCCGCCGCCACCCCGGTCTGCGCCAGCCCCCTGACCTACAAGGTCTACCGCGGGACCTCGCCCGGCTTCGTGCCCGGCCCGGCCAACCTCGTCGCCTCCGGGGTGACCGGCTCGTCGTTCACCGACACGGACCTCCTGAACAGCAGCACGACCTACAGCTACGTCGTCCATGCCGTGGATAGTGGCAATAGCGCCGAGGAGGGCAACACGGCGGTGAAAAGCGGCTCGCCTACGGCGGCGCCCGCCCTCGGCACCCTGAGCGAGAATTTCGAGGGCGGCCTGGGCAGCCTGGGCGGCGGCTTCGATACCCCGGGCTGGTCCCACGCCGCGCTCTCGGGAGGGGTCGACTGGGTCTGGAACAGCAGCCGCTCCCAGACCCCTTCGCACTCCTGGTACTCCGCGAGCCAGGGGAGCGCCGCCGACCGGGTGCTGGTCTCGCCGCCCTTCACCGCGCAGGCGGGGACGACCCTCTCCTTCTGGCACACCTTCTCCTTCGAGGGCACGGTCGCCCAGTGCTACGACGCCGGCACGCTCGAGATCACGACCGACGGCGGCAGCCACTGGGGCCCGCTCCCGGGCGGCATCTTCAACGCCGGCGGCTTCAACGGCACGGCCGGCGGCACGGCCGGCACTGCGGCCGGCAACCCGATCGGCGGCGAACGGGCCTGGTGCGCCGGCACGCTCGGGGCGATGACCCAGGTGAGGGCCGACCTCGGCTCCTTCGCGGGCCTGCCGGCCCGCCTGCGCTGGCACGCGGGAGACGACAGCGTCATCGGCCTCCCCGGCTGGTACGTCGACTCGGTGACCCTGGCCAACGCCGTGGTCTCCGGCGCCTGTGCCCCGGGGCCGAGCGCCGCCCTCGACTTCTACACCCTCCCTCCCTGCCGGCTCGTCGACACCCGCAACCCGGCCGGCCCGGCGGGCGGCCCGGCTCTCGCCGCCGCCGCCCAGCGGACTTTCTCCCTCTCCGGCCTCTGCGGCGTGCCGGCGACGGCCCGCGCGCTCTCGGTCAACGTGACCGTGGTGGGACCCATGGCGGCCGGCGACCTGCGCCTCTTCCCCGCGGACCAGTCGACGCCCAACGCCACCACCCTCAACTTCGCGGCCGGCCAGACCCGGACCAACAACGCGATCCTCGGCCTCGCCTGGAGCGCCGGCACGGCGACCGTCCAGAACGACAGCGCGGGGACGGTCGACCTGATCGTCGACGTCAACGGGTATTACAGGTAAACGACAGGATTGCGGAAGGGCTGCCGCGGCTTTAGTATGTACATCTAGATGGACATTGAAAGGGAGCCAGAAGCGTGGTGAAGAAATACTCGATTGCTGAGGCCCGGGACAACTTTACCAATTTGGTCCATGAGGCCGAAGGGGGAACGACGGTCGAGCTGACCCGGCGCGGCAAACCGGTAGCCGTGTTGGTGGCGCGAGAGGAGTACGATCGGCTGGCGCGAGGCCGATCGGATTTTTGGGAAGCCTACCAGGGCTTCCTCCGCCGAAACCCTGACTTCTCCGAGGATGCGATCGAGCCCGAAGACTGGCTCCGCGGAGTACGCGATACCTCGCCCGGGCGGGAGTTCTCCTGGTGAGCTTGCGCTTCCTGCTCGACAGCAACACCCTCTCGGAACCTGTGCGCCCCTCCCCGAACCCCCAGGTCATGCGGCGGATCGAGGAGCACCGCAAAGAGATGGCAGTCGCCGCGCCCGTCTGGCACGAGTTGCTCTTCGGCTCGGAGCGCCTGCCCAGGTCCCGCCGTAGGGAGCGGATCGAGAGCTACCTTTGGGACATCGTCGCCGCCAGCTTGCCGATCCTCTCTTACGACCAGGCAGCCGCGACCTGGCACGCTTCGGAGCGCGCCCGGCTCGAGGCGATCGGCAGGACCCCGCCTTATGTCGACGGCCAGATCGCCGCCATCGCCAGGACCAACGACCTGGTGCTCGTCACCGCGAATGGAGCCGACTTCGCGGGGTTCAACGGCTTGAGCGTCGAGGACTGGAGAGGCTGAGATCCGCAATGACTCTCTACGACACCGCCATCGTCGGCGGCGGCCCGGCCGGCCTC
>JAXDLD010000506.1:0-2629 GCA_034666805.1 Acidobacteriota bacterium | reverse complement strand
CCCCGGAAGCGATGGCCCTCACCCGGAAGGCAGCCCGCGCCGACCTGGTCGCCCTCTTCGACCGCGCCGAGGAGGAGCTCCTGGGCGTCACCGAGAACTGGTGGCGCCCCGAGGCTCAGACGGTGCTCCGCGGGCTGGTCGAGCGGCTGGCGAAGAAGAAGGGGTAGACGCCGGTCCTACTGCTTCGGGACCTGGTCGGCCCAGTTCTTGTCCGCCTTGGTGATGTTCCCCGCGGTGTCCTTCACCCAGAGGCCCTGGACGTCCTTGTTGAAGTTGAGATAGAGCTTGCCGTCGACGACCTTCCAGGCCTTGGGGTCGGTCGGTGCGAGGTGGCCGAGAGCCATGCCGTAGGCGCAGTGGCCGCCGTACTGGGGGGCGTACTTCTCGGGGCTCTTGACGAACAGGTCGCGGTCTTCGGCGCTGGCGAAACGCCACTCGGCGCCCTGCCACCTGGTGTTGAATTCGGCCTTGCCCGGCACCGCCTTGCCGGCGGTGAAGTAGGCCACCGGATCGAAGCCGTGGATGGCGACGCCCTGGGCGTCCTTATCGATCGGCAGGTCGGCGGCGGTCGCCGGGGCGGCGCTCAGGATCGTGGCGCCGAGCAGCAGGGCCGCGGCGAGGGTCAGATTCAGGGTTTTCCGCATGCGGGTCTCTCCTTCTCCAAATCGGACGCCCATCCTTTCATGTACGGCCGCCGTGGCGGAAGGTCTCCCTACTTCCGGGCCTCCAGGCAGACCTGGTAGTTGAACTCGTTGTTGGGGTAGAGCTGCCGGCAGCGGAAGGCCCGGGACGCCTCCTCGAGCTGCTCGACTCCCTTCCCCTTGCCGGGGCGGGCGACCACGCCCGGTGGGGGAGTCTTCCCCGCCTTGCAGAGCGCCTGGGCTCCCCAGTCGTCGGGGTACTTGTCCTGGCAGCGCAAGTCCTTGCCGATCCCGGTGCCGACGTTCTCCGCGGCATGGATGAAGCGGTTGAAGGCCCGCTGCCGTGCATTGTCGTCCTTGGCGTCGCGGTACTCCCGGATCGCCTCGGCCATCTCCGGATCGACGTGCCCGACCTGGTCGTCGTCGATCACGAAGTGCTCCTCTCCGGGCACCCGCTTCCTCCGGGCCGCGATGTTCATGAGCTTGGTGGCGTTGATGTCCAGGTCGGCGTCCCGGAAGCGGCGGATCTGGCCCGTGAGATCGAAGTACCCCACCTCCCCGTCCACCACCACCGCCTGCCCGCGGGTCTGAATCCGGCTGCCGTCCTTCAAGACCAGCCAGTCCGCGCCGGCCCAGGAGCCCGCCAAGAGAACCACCAGGAACCCCCAGATCGCCTTCCTCGCCATACCCTTCCTCCATTCCGCAACGCCGACGGAGCCCTGCCGGCGCGGCATGCCAATCGACCAAGAGAAGACCGGAAACTGGGGTGATTATACCGCGTTCGCCGCTCGCGGCTCAGGGGCGATCCGTGCGATTCACTTCGCGTAGGACTCCAGGTATCCGCACTGGGGGCAGCGGTAGGTCCTGATCTGGACCTGCACTTTGCCTCTCATCTTGGTCCTCGTCCAGAAGCTCTTTTCCGGCTCACCCTCGACCCACTGGCTCGGGAGCACCGCGCCAGAGGTGTTGTCCGCCACGAAGCCCTCTTCCATCTCGCTTCTGCATTTCGGGCAGGTCACTGTTTGCATTCTCGAACCTCGGCGGCTGGAAACGGTGCCGCGAAGGAGAAATGATAGCGGAGGTGGGGTCTACCAGATCTCGCGCAGGGTCTCGAGGCTTTTTCATCGGCGGGGCGCGGCTTCGGTAGACTCCCCCGATGCCCGCCCGCCACCTCCACCTCTCGCAACGCATGCCCTGGGATGGGTCGCCGAACCGCTTGACCCTGGCGATCGCGGAGCGCTCGGCGCGCGGGCTGGAGACGATCGACCTCACGGAGACCAACCCAACCCGTGTGGGCCTCCCCTACCCGGAGGCCGACCTCGCCGAGCTCCTGCGCCGTAGCGCATCCCCCGACTACCGGCCGCACCCGCGCGGCATCCCCGAGGCGCGCGAGGCGCTCGCCGCCGCCTTGTCGACGCCCGACGACCCGGTGACCGCGGACGACCTGGTCCTGACCGCCTCGACCAGCGAGTCCTACTCCTACCTGTTCAAGCTCTTCGCCGACCCCGGCGACGAGGTCCTCACCGCCGCCCCCTCCTACCCGCTCCTCGACAACCTGGCGGCGCTCGACTCCCTCGTCCTCCGCCAGGTTCCCCTCTCGCCTGAGCGGCGCTTCGCCCTCGACCCGGAAGCGTTCGCGCTCGCCCTCTCTCCACGGACCCGGCTCCTCGCCGTCATCCATCCGGGAAATCCGCTCGGGCGGTTCCTCACCGCCGAGGAGCAAGGCGGCCTGACGACGCTCTGCGCGTCTCGCGGCCTGCCCCTGATTTCGGATGAGGTCTTCGCCGACTACCCGCTGGCCGACCCCGAGCCGGGGGCCCGCCGCGCCGGCCCGGCCGCGGCTTCCGAAGAAGCTCTCGCCTTCTCCCTGGGCGGGCTCTCGAAGAGCGCCGGCCTGCCCTCCTGGAAGCTGGGCTGGATCCGGGTCGGCGGCCCGGCCGCTCTACGCGGGCGGGCCCTCGCCGCCCTGGAGCACGTAGCCGACAGCT
>JAXDLD010000505.1:0-2755 GCA_034666805.1 Acidobacteriota bacterium | reverse complement strand
GACCACCAGCGACTGCTGGGACGCGTGCCCGACCGCCGCGACCGCCACGTGTGACGGCGAGTACTGTCACTACACCATGAGGACCGGCGGCGGTGGCGGCACCGGTGGGGGCGGCGGGACGGGCGGTGGCGGGACCGAGTGTTTCGAGAACCCGTGCTTCGACAACTCGCAGTGCGGCGTCTGCAACTCCCGGCAGGGCGTGTGCGTGAACGAGTACTGCCGCTACTAAAGCAATCACCGGGCCGGGTCAGGGGGTTGAGGGGGCCTGCTACCCTTCCCAGTCCCAGAAGAAGTCCTTGTTGCTGAGGACCTCCTCTTCCTCCTGCACCGTCCCGTCCTCACCGCCCCCGCGGCCCCCCTCTTCGGGGGTGGCCTCGCCACGGATCACCGCCAGGAGCTCGGCTAAGTCCTCGGTCTCCCGCGACCAGTACTCCTCCGTGCCGAAGTGGGGCCAGGCGGCGGGGAAGGCGGGGTCGTGCCAGCGGCGGCCGAGCCAGGCGGCGTAGTGGACGACCCTTAAGGCGCGGAGCGGCTCGATCAGGCGCAGGGTCGAGCGGTCGAAGAGACGGAACTGCTCGTAGCCTTCGATCCAGGCCTCGCGCTGGCGCAGGGCGTAGCGGTCGCGACCGGGGAGGGCGAGCCAGAGGTCCTGGACCGCCGGGCCGGTCAGCATGTCGTCGAAGTCGAGCACCCTTAGCTGCCCGTCACGGTCGAGGACGTTCCCCAGGTGGAGGTCGCCGTGGATGCGGTGGAGGTGGTCGGCGGCGATCCCCTCCAGCATGCGGTCGGCGATCTCGGCGATCTCTTTGGCGATCCCGAAGTAGCGGTCGCGGAGGTGGGCCGGCACGGTGTCGTGGGCGGCGAGCCAGGCGATCGGCTCGCGGATGTAGTTGTCGGCCGAGAGCCGCAGCCGGTGCGGGGCGGGGCGGCGGACGCCGACGTTGTGGAGCCGCCCCACGAGCATCCCCAGCCGGCGGGCGGCGGCGTCGGAGAGCTCGTCCGGCGCGCGGCCCCCCTTGCGGTCGGCGAGGCTGTAATAGATGTCGTCGACCCGCTTGAGCGTCCCGCCGTCGGGGAAGGGGCGGACGGTGGCGACCGGGACCTCCTCGGCGTCGAGGTCGGTCAGGAACTGGTGCTCCTCCAGGATCTGCTCCTCGCTCCAGCGCCCGGGGCGGTAGAACTTGGCAACGATCCGGGTGCGGTCCTGAAGCTCGACCTCGTAGACCCGGTTCTCGAAGGAGTTCAAGGGGTAGCAGACGGGGTTCGTGGCGAGGCCCCCCGCCTCGACCGCGGCGAGCACCTTCTCGGGAGTCAAGGCAAAGAAGAGGTCGTTCGGCGCCTTCCTATCCACGGGAGCGACTGTAGCATGCCCGGGAGGGGAGGGTATGATGAGCCTCATGCGCATCCTCGACCAGGCGGCCATGGGCCGGCTCTTCGCCGTCACCGACGAGCTCGGCCTCTCCCGCGAGGCCTTGACCGTGCCCCTCGCCATGGAGGGCGAGGGCCGGGTGACGCGGACCGGCAAGGGCCGCATCGAGATCACCCTCCCCGACGCCGACGACCTTGGACCCTTCCTCGCCGGCCTGCCGGAGCGTCTGCGGGCGCTCGGGGCGTAGATGGGGCCGGTCTTGAGCCCTGTGCTAGGCTCCCGCCCTGCTTGACATCTTCTTGATTCTTGATAGGAGGACCCACATGCCCGATCGTTTTCCCCAGGAGGCGGTGCTCCGGGATGGCCGCCGCGTCCTGATCCGCCCTTTCACCGAGCACGACGTCGACGCCCTCTACTCCTTCTTCCAGCGCCTGCCCGTCGAGGTCCGTCGCTTCGCCTGGGACCGGATCGACAACCGCGGCCTGGTGGAGGCCTGGGGGCGGGAGCTCGACTACGACAAGGTCCTCCCCCTGATCGCCCTGGACGGCACCAAGATCGTCGCCGACGCCACCCTCCACCGCCGGCACGGCAGCCCGCTTCGCCTGGTCGGCCGGGTCAAGTGGCTGATCGACCCCGCCTACAGAGGCGCCGGCCTGGGGACGATCCTGGTCAACAAGTTCATCGACATCACCAAGGGCGGCGGCCTCCGCCACCTGACCTGCATGCTGATCGCCGACCTCGAAGCCGATGCCGTCGTCACCCTGAAAGACCTCGGCTTCGCGAGCTATCTCATCCCCGGCTACGGCACCGATCCGGACGGCAACCAGCACGACATGGTGAAGATGGTGCTCAAGCTGTAACCGCCAGGATCTCAGCCGATCGGCATCGCCCGCTCCGGCTTCTGGGGCAGGTGGGGCAGGCCCATACGCCTGAGGAGATCCCCATAGCGGGGATCGCTGCGCAGGCTCTCCCATGTCGGCCACACCCCGAGCCAGAGGAGGTCGGCCGAGCGCTGCTGGTAAGCCTTCTCCAGCCATTCGAAAGCGTGGTCCCTCTGCCCCGCGGCGATGAACAGCCAGGCGATCTCGGTCGTGGGGACGGGCAGGTCCGGCCCCAGGGACGCGAGGCTCTGGGCCACCTCTTTGAAAGCCGCCTGGGCGCCCTCCCGGCCACGCTTCTGCTCCATCCGGCGCGCGAAATTCCCCAGGCCCTCCGTGGAGAGCACCTTCTCGTACTCCCGGCAAGCCTCGTCCTGCCGGCCCATCACGACCGCATCCTGGGCGAGCTCGATCCGCATCGGATTGAAGCTCGGGTCCTTGGTCAGAATCTTCCGGACCTCGGCCTCCCAGGCCGTGCGCCGCCCCATGAAACGGAGCTGGGACGCGT